>JAQBZS010000018.1 GCA_027622115.1 Planctomycetota bacterium
CTAAATCGCCAGATTGGCACACGCCGCCTCTTTTCCACGGTTTTCCATCGAATGGGACGATCGCACCCAGTCAAGAGCGAGTTTTCAATACCCTGCCTACAGCTCCGCGACTTCACATGGGCAATATGTGCTACGGGAAACCGTAAGAGATTTGGGCCTCAATCCAGATGGTCCGCAGCATGAAATCTTTGAAGTCCGCGGGAATCCCATGACGATGCCGTCAAGACCCAATCAAGACTCCAATGCATCAACAACCCAATCGACGCCAAGTTCCGTGGATCAAACCACGCGCGTTGAATCATCCGCCCCAACCAGCAGCGAAACGTCCGCACCGACGAGCGGTTCGATGAAGTGGACCATCACGGGCATCGGATTTGGTGCCGCGTTGGTGATCATCATCGTCTATTGCGCGACGCGCCCGGATTGATGAATCCGCGGTTCCTCTAATGTCTCCAAGCACTTCGTACTGCCAGCGAGTGATCGTCGGATTGGACAACGATGAATTTCCGTGCGAACCCCGTCACGCACTCACGACGGCAACCACGTGGCAGTCGCAGTTCCTTTGCCGTCAAGCGGCTGATACCATCCCGCGCGATTGAACACTGCTCCCTGGCTCACCACTCGTTCTGATGGAGTAAACCGATGCGAGGCTCAAGACGGCGTGTGCAACGGATCTTTTCGCTTGCGCTCATGATGGGATTCATGTCCAGCATTCTTTCCGCGGCGGAGCCGAAAATGATCACATCCATTGAGGGTATCTCGGAATATCGCTTGGACAACGGGGTCAAGGTGTTGCTGTTCCCTGATCCCTCGAAACCCACGGTCACCGTCAACATGACCGTCTTCGTCGGCTCTCGGCATGAAGGCTATGGCGAGTCCGGCATGGCTCACTTGTTGGAGCACATGGTGTTCAAGGGCACGCCCACGCACCAAAACATCCCCAAACTGCTGCAAGACCGAGGCGCACGCTTCAACGGCACCACTTGGGTCGACCGCACGAATTACTACGAGACCTTGCCCGCGAAAGGCGACAATCTGGAATTCGCCATCGCACTCGAAGCCGACCGCTTGATGAACAGTTACGTCAAGGGCGAAGACCTCATTTCCGAGATGACCGTCGTCCGCAACGAGTTCGAACGCGGCGAAAACAGTCCCAGCCGAGTGCTCGGACAACGCATGATGTCGGCGGCCTTCCAATGGCACAATTATGGCAAGTCGACCATCGGCAATCGGGCCGACATTGAACGCGTGCCGATCGAAAAACTGAAGGTCTTCTATAAGAAGTTCTATCAGCCGGACAACGTTTTGGTGGTGGTCGCCGGAGCCTTCGAAACGGAAGACGCCCTCAAACACATCCAAAAACACTACGGATCGATTGCGCGACCGAAACGCGTGCTGGATCGGACTTACACCGAAGAGCCGCCTCAAGACGGCGAAAAGACCGTGGCTCTGCGTCGAGTTGGTGAAGTCGCCGTGGTCGGGGCCATCTATCACATTCCCGCCGGGCCGCACCGTGACTATGCGGCGATCGATGTTCTCGAAAGTATTCTCACGGCTGCGCCAGCCGGGCGGTTGTACAAGTCCTTGGTCGAGACCCGCCGAGCTTCGAGTGTCTCGGGTGCGGCCTTTGCCTGGCACGATCCCGGCGTCTTGCGTTTCATGGCGGAAGTCTCGGAGGGCAATGCTCCGGAGACCGTACTCGAAACAATGGTCGAAACATTGAATACGCTCGTCGAAAAGGGCGTGAGCGACGAAGAAGTTCAGCGTGCCAAGGACCGGCTGTTCAAACTCCGCGAGCAAGCGGCGTCGGACTCCAGTCGCATTGCCGTGCAACTTAGCGAGTGGGCGGCGCAAGGTGACTGGCGGTTGTATTTCCTGTATCGCGACCGCCTGGAAAAAGTCGAGTCCAAGGACGTGAATCGAGTCGCCAGGGCCTACCTCAAGCGAAACAACCGCACGGTCGGGCTGTATATCCCCACAAAGGAACCGGAACAGATCGGTATCCCGCAAACACCCGACGTGGCTGGGATGATCGGCGACTACAAGGGTCGCGAAGCCGTGGCGGCTGGCGAAGCGTTCGACGTTTCGCCGACCAGTATTGAAGAACGCACCACTCGGTCGACGCTGCCGAACGGCATCAAGGTTGCGATCCTGCCCAAGAAGACTCGCGGCGAAACCGTGAATTTCCGTTTGACATTGCGATACGGGAATCTGGAGTCGCTCACCGGAAAAACGAAGGCGGCCGACGTGCTGGCGGCGATGATGGTTCGCGGCACGAAGAAACTTTCACGGCAGCAAATCCAAGACGAACTCAATAAGCACCGAACGCAGCTGGGAGCGCGTGGCAGCGCGGGGTCGGTGACCTTCAGCTTCCAAACCAAGAAGCCGGACTTGCCGGCCGTTCTGAATGTGCTGCGACAGATTCTGCGAAAGCCGACATTTCCGGCGGCCGAGCTGGAAACCATTAAGCAAGGTCAGATCACACAGATCGAACAATCAATGGCCGATCCGCAATCCATCGCGGTGACGCACGTGAACCGAGCCATCAATCCCTACAAGAAAGGCGATCCACGTTACATCGGCACATTCGATGAAGACTTGGACGCGATCAAAGCTCTGAGCCAGAAGGATGTCGCTGGGCTTTACAAAGACCTCCTCGGTGCGACTCACGGCGAGCTTTCCATCGTGGGAGACTTTGATGCCGGCTCGACGTTGTCGTTGGTCGAAGAGATGTTGTCCGGCTGGAAGAGCAGCCAGACTTACGAACGGATCGGGCGCATCGGCGAAGTGAACGGCAAGGCGGGTGTTACCGACATCAACACGCCGGACAAGAAGAGCGCCACCTATTTCGCGGGTTTGGTGTTTCCCATGCGAGACGACCATCCGGATTATGCTCCATTGGTGATGGGCAATTTCGTGCTGGGTGCCGGCTCGCTGTCGTCACGTTTGGGCAATCGTGTCCGTCAGAAAGAGGGCCTGTCGTACGGGGTCGGCTCCGGACTGCGATCATCGGCGTTGGACAAACGAGCGACATTCTACATGTACGCCATCGCCAATCCGACCAACGTGCCGAAGCTCAAGACCGTGATCCAGGAAGAACTCAGCAAGCTCCTCAAGGACGGCGTCACGGAAGCGGAACTCAAAGCCGCGAAGGAAGGCTATCTGCAACGGCTGAGCGTGGGGCGAACCGACGACGGTCAATTGGCGAGTCTTCTGGAAGAGACGTCCGTGGCGAAACGATCGATGGAGTTCCAAGCCAAGCTGGAACAGCGCATCACGGACTTGTCCGTGGACGATGTCAACAAGGCACTTCGCAAGCACATCAAGCCGGAACGCTTGGTGATTGCGGCAGCGGGTGATTTCTCCGCGATCATGAAGGACGAACCCGACAAGAAGTAAGCAACTCTGTCGCACGGGACCATTGTCCCGTGACCGCCCGGGACCATTGTCCCAAGCTACGAGGTCGCGGATGGATCGCGCTAGCTTGAAGCGTACGTTCGAATCGGCATGGCAATCCCTGCGTCGATGGGAAATCCCATTCGACCAGGCCGTGTCGGATCGAGAGAACGAGTTCATTCGGATTCGACGTCAACTTCACGCTCATCCCGAGCCTAGTTGGGAAGAACGCCGGACGACTCGGTATCTGGCCGATCTGTTGCGCGGCGCCGGACTGGAACCGCGAGTCTGCGACCGGGACGTGGGCTTGTTCGTTGATCTCGCGGTAGGCACTCCCGCCGCCGATGCGCCATTGATCGCCATGCGAGCGGACATCGACGCGTTGCGAATCACGGATGAAAAGGACGTCGAATACAAGTCAACCATGCCGGGTGTGTCGCACGCCTGCGGTCACGATGCACACTCGGCAATCGCGTGTGGAGCGGCACTGACGTGTCGCGGATTGACACCCGATGGGTCGGACTTAGCGGCTGCGGATCCCGAATCGGCGACGTCGGGAATGCGGTTGCGGTTCCTCTTCCAGCCTGCGGAAGAGTCAGCGCAAGGCGCGGAATTCCTGGTGGAACAAGGTGCCATGCAGGGCGTCGACTTCGCACTGGGTTTACACGTGGATCCGGAACGGACCGTCGGCACCGTCGGCATTCGCTATGGAGCGCTGACGGCGTATTGTGACGAGGTCGAGATCGTGGTCACTGGGCAAGGAGGACATGGTGCTCGGCCCTTCCAGTCAAACGACCCGATTACTGCGGCCGCTCAGTTGATCAATGCGTTGCACGTCTTGTTGCCCAGATCGGTTGATGCCCGTGATCCTTCAGTGTTCACGGTTGGTCGGATCGCCGGTGGTCACGCTTCGAACGTGATTCCGGATAGCGTGTGCTTGAACGGCACGATTCGCGCGGCAGCCGTCGACACTCGCGACACGATCCGTCGACGCCTGCGAGAAATCGCGGCGGGCACAGCGCAATCGACGGGCACCCAAATCGAAGTGAACGTCTTTAACTCACTGGACGGAGTCTTAAACGACCCAGCCGTCACCAGTGCCATGGAATCGTCCGCACTACGAGTTGTCGGCGACGGTCGGATTGATTTCATCGACAAGCCAAGCCTGGGCGGCGAAGACTTTTCGATGTACCTGAAATATGCCCCTGGCGCGATGCTGCGACTGGGATGCACTCCGCCGGACGCGAGCCCAAGGTTGTTGCACACCACCAACTTCGACATCGACGACCGGGCACTCGCCGTGGGAGTCAAGATTCTCGTCAAAACGGCGATGCTACTTTCAGTACCCGAGGTCCAACGAGCCCTCAAATCGACGGACGAAAGCGGCAACGGGATCACCTTCGACATTTGACACCACTCGGTGTCAGCTTTCGCCCCACGAATTGAGAACGACCACGGATGGCTGCGATGGATTCGTGGTCGTCCTCAATTCGTGGGGAAATCGTGCAATGCATTCCGCACGCGTCGTTCGCAGCGCAAACAAGAAGCCCAGCCAATTCGTTTGGCCGGGCTTTCTTGCGTTCCGATTGGAACCGTGGAATGTCAATCACATGCGATCCTTTGCTTGGGTCAGGGTTTGGTTATCGGGAACCGGCCAGTTCATCTTGGAACTTGATTCGCCCGGCATCCTGAAGTCGTTGGTGAAAGTCATTGAGACTCAGCGGCGAACGAACATTGCAGCCCTTGTGAGCCGACGCGAGTTGTTGCACATGGTCGCTGAGCGTCGCTCGCAGTGCCGTACTCATCAGTTCGCGTTCGATCTCTTCCGAGCCGCCGCCGGCATTCGCCAATCGCACCGTCACATTCGGAGTCACGCCGGCACCCGCCATTTCACGGTCCTTGGGCGAGTAGAACTTCGCCGTCGTGATCCGTACGTTGGCACTCACGCTTTGAAGTGGAAAGTGCGTTTGCACGGTGCCCTTGCCGTACGATTTCTCGCCGACAATCACGCCTCGGCCGTTTTCCTGGATCGCGGCGGCGAAGATTTCACTCGCACTGGCACTGTTGCCATCCACCAGAACCACCAGCGGCAGATTCCAAGTCTGTTCGTAAGTCGCCGTCTCCTTCATGTTGTCCGAAGCGTTCCGACCGCGAGTCGACACGATCGTGCCGCAAGGCAGGAACTTGTTCGAGATTTCCACCGCGGTCGTCAACAAGCCACCCGGGTTGCCTCGCAAGTCCATCACCAGCGACTTCATGCCCTGCTCGTGCAGCGTCCAAAGTGCTTTGTCCATTTCGTTGGACGACTTCGCTCCGAACTTGTCGAGCTTGAGATACGCCACGCCTTGGTCTCGATTCACAAATTTCACGTCGTTCACCGTCAGAATCTCGACGCGGCGGCGAGTCAGCGTGACTGAACCTGTTTGGCTGCCGCGATTGATCCCCAAGGTAACTCGTGTGCCTTCGCTGCCGCCGATCATGTCCACGGCTCGTGCAATCGTCTGCTCGGTCAATTGCTTTCCATCGACCGAGATGATCCGATCGCCGGCTTTCAAGCCACCTTGTGCGGCGGGTCCGCCACTCAGCACTTTCACGATTTGCAAACCGCGATCGACCGCTTTGATTTCCACGCCGATGCCAACCACATGGTCGTCGAGCGACGCACTGGGAGCACTTCGCGGGTCGTTCGGTACGAAGGCCGAGTACTTATCGTGAGATTCCAAGGCACCGTGGACGAATTCCACCGCGACGAACGATGGCGAGATACCGAATTCGCGTTGTGCCACGCCGGCCGTTGTCGACATCACCGAAGCGGCATCCTGAGCGGTGCGGATCGTTTGACGTTGCAGCAGTTGTCGAACGTAGTTGGCGAAGGTCTGTGCTCGCGTCGCCGAAGCAGTCGTCTGGTTCGCCGCGGCGAAAGCTTGGTTGTTGAGCCCGTGACTCAGGTTTTGCAACGCCCGCTCGACTCGCAAGTTGTACGGTTGAGGTTGTATGTGTCGGGCATCGATCAGTTGCGAGATTTCCTGGTACATGCGGACGCCGCTCTCGAACGGTAAAGCTTGGACGAACCGCACGGACGCCGGGTTCTGGTAGCGGTAAGTCAACTTGTCGTTGATCTGTTTCGACAGGGTGTCAACTCGCGGTGCCGGCCGAGTTGGAACAGGCCGATCTTGATTCCTTGCTGGAGCACCAAACCAAGGATCGCGGTCGTTGGTGTTGAGATCGGGTCGCGTAGTGGGTCGGCCACCGAGCGGGAATTCGTCGTTGCGAACGGGACGTCCGTAGTTATCCGTGTCGAACCAGCGGTTCAAACAGTCGTTGGATCGCGGATGTTCGTGGTCATGATTCAGACGAGAGCCCGGTTGCGGCTGACGGTTGAATTCAGACGGATTTCGGTTGGACCTGTCGAAATGAGAATCGCGTTCGTTGAAGTCACGATTGCGACGTGAACGGTATGCATCCCCATCCCGGTCCTGCGGGAAGCGTGGTTGGAAATCGAACTCCGGCCGAGTCTCGCGACGATCGTCTCGCGGGTAAGCCCGAGGACTAGCGTATCCTCGATCGAGTCCAAGTTGGCGATCGAACTCCGGTTGCCGATCGAGTTCCCTTGGCCGATCCAGGCGTGGCTGGCGATCGAAGTTGTGCTGCGAATCAAAACCGAACGGCGGCCGCTCCTCGAATCGCGGCGATTGACTGTCGATCAACGGTCGCACACGTGGCTGAGTTGTGGAGAAATCGCGACCCAATGCCGGGAAGTAGTCGTCGGCGGACAGTGAGCCGTTGAAGCACACTAGGCTTGCGAGCCCAGCAAGCAGACAGGCGATCGTTCGCCACTTCCTACAACTTTGCGCAGTTCGGTTTTCAGTGAGTTGAGCCATGGAAACACCCTCCAATGTGGTGATTAAGAATTGATCGAAAACTGTTGAGCAGCGGCCCGGCGATGGCTGCGGACCGATTAACTAACGGCGACGAGCGACAGGTTGAGTTTCGAACGGTGATAGGGTTCGTCGGTGTCCTCGCTGGCGACCACCGCCGCCGCCGTTTCCTCAACGCCTTCTGTTTCAAGTGCCGTGGACTCCGAACGAGCTTCGTACAACTCGGCTCGCAGCACTCGAACATTGTCCGGAGCTTCGATTCCGATCTTCACGGAATTGCGACCGGACTTGATGACCTTGATCACGATGTTGTCGCCGATATGAATCTTTTCAGAGCGTTTTCGTGTGAGCACCAACATGTCTGTCTCCTTGTAGTCAGCGAGTGTCATCTTCCTCGACAGCTCACAGTTGCTGTCGTCATGATGATCGAACTACAAGGCGATTTGCGTGCCGAAGTGATGACAACCCCAACTCGATTTTCGGGAGACTTCCTAACCCGTTCGCGTCAAGCAGGTTACGGAATCGAGAAAGTTGCAGTGTCATCTTGAGTTCCCCAGAACTATGCACGGCCGCCAAATTCGGGTTGCACGAACTACAAGACTTTGTACCCGAAGGGTTTTCGGTGCGGGTCCGGTCGGGAGTTTTGGGCAAACTCTGCGTTCAACTCGCGCAAATCAACGGCATGTGACATCAATGCGAGTTTGGTGACATCAACGTGATGCATCGTGCTCCGGGACGATTGGAGGGCTTGGGGTCGGGTGGTTCAAAGCAACTCCGCGATCCGCTCTGCCAGCAACAAGCATTGTCGCATCTGGGACAATCACAGTCCCGCCGAGTATGCCTCGGCCATCGAGCGAATCGCCGACGACGATGCCTATCGTCGCCAACTCGCGGATCAATCGGTTCGCCGCGTTCGCGACCACCTTCACGATCGAGCAATATGCATTACGAATCGCTACCGTGAATCGCAGCGGGGGCGAATCAAATCACGGGCAAATCGATACTCGGTCGCATCGAGGCGTGAGAGCCGGAAACCCCGCGATCAGGTCGGCGATGGGTGCTGTCGAAGCAAACCATGATGGCGATGCGTCTTCGGTCTGGATTAATGGTGTTGTCTACTTGCATCGCGAATTCGAGGTGCGTTGGTTTGCCGACGACGCACAACCGGCCTGACTCTGTTAAAGCGGACGCACAACTTCCTCGTCCTCGTCGTCCGTTTCTTCAGGCTCCGGCGGCTCCATTTTCTGGACGATGCTCCATCCTAAGCGTCCCAGTAATCGGGCATTGATCAAGATGACCGCCGCAAACGCTGGGCCGGACAGGGCATACGCATAGATGGCACTGCTCTTGGGGATCGATCCCAGAATCCAAACCAGCGGTAACGTCGTCGCAAAACTGAGCCCGCAAAAGCAGGCCCAATCCTTCACCAACACCACGATGCTTTGCAGAATCGGCAGGCTGACCGGGATCATCGAATTCGCCTCGCTGGACGACAGCAACATGATCGGGAACATCACATACACCGTGATCGCGAAGGCATAATGCGCCACGTCGGCCCCGAGTATGGCGCGGACAATGCCGGTCGGCACCGCCGCCATCGTGACCGATAGTCCCAAAAACCACGCCATCACCATCAAGTCCGGAAACCACTCGCGCCACGAGGATGACGGCCAAGTTCGAATCCGATCGCTTCCGGCTGCGGTCTCTTCGATGATGCGCATGCAATTCGCGGCGACGTAGCCAAACACAAAGATCCCCAGGAAGACCAGCACAACACAGATGATTGGGATGGCAGCCGTCATCCCACCGGCCGCACTCCAGAAAACTCGCAGCAATCCGACCGCGAATCCAAACGCGCCCAACAAGACGGACATCCACACCCAGCGCATGCGGACTGGCTCGTTCCACGGAAACTCGAACACGTTCGAGAAATACGCATGTTCGGGCGGCGGGTCTCCATCGTCGACGATACGGAATCCGCTTTGCACCGCGAGAAATCCGCCCTCGGGTGACGGTTCGTAATCCTGCGACGGGTTGCGATCGCCGTCCGACGTGAACGGTGACGCGAAACCGCTCTTCCTCTTTTTCTTCTTTTTCCTTTTCCGTCTCGGCGGTGCCTCGTCGTCATCGGGAATTGCCGCCAGCGTGGGAATGTCGTCGCTTTCTAGATCCAGCGGGCGTTTCGGCTGAACTTTGTTCGTCACCACTTTAGGAGCGCGAGCCTTTTCGTCGTCGCGCGCGCGATCAAGCGTTCGGTCGTCGCCTCCTTCCGATGCCCGACTCGCCGCATCCGAGCCGACCGACTTCTTCGGCGGTGCGGCCTTCATCGGTCGCTTCTTGGTCCGCTGCGATTCGGAGGGACTTGGCGATTTGGGCGGGCCGACCGAGAAGATGTCGTCATCATGGACGGCGGTCGGCGTGGACTTCGTCGCGGCGAGATCCTTCACTCCGGGAACGCTGACTTTAGCGCCGCACTCATCACATGTCACCCGCCGAGTAAACCGCTTTGGTTCCACGTTCAACGCGGTGCCGCATTTCTCGCACGTTACGGAATGCGATCCGGACTGAGGCGAACCCACGTCTGCCGAAAAGCTTGGCGTTGCTCCACGCGGCGGAGGTGGCGGTGGCGGTTTACGTGGCGTGGCCTTGAGCAACGGCTGTGATTCTTCCATCGGCACGTCGACTTCGTATTCCGGCACCGAAGGCAACGACAACCGATACGAACCCGGATTCGGTTTATCGCGAAAACGATCCGATCGCAGCTCCTTCGCTTCCGCTGCCGATGGAACATTCACCTTGGTGTAACAGTCGTGACATTCGGTCGTGTAGGCGACGTCTCGTAAGTCCGGTGTCAGTCGAGCGGTGCAAATGGGGCACAGCGTGCTCCAGGTTTCGGCGGATGTGTCAGGGGGAGGCTCAGTTCCGGCGCCTGCGAGGCCGTACGTTTCGACGTCTGCGATTGGTCGGCGGCGGTTCCGATCCAGATGTGCGTCAACGTCGGCTCGAGACGGGACGCGCACCATCACAAAACAGTCGGGGCATTTGACTTGCGACGCGAGTTCCTCGACCGGCGCGTCGATTCGAGCGGCACAGGTAGAACACACAACGGTGAAGTACTCGGGTGCGGAGTCAGCGTCGGGCACGTTCGTCGCCTTCGATTTCCGGTCGATGCGTTCGGCAAACAACAATCCGAATGATCGCGTAGCGGGGCATTTCGACGCCCAGCATTGCAAGAACCGCGGCGATTCACAATTGGCCCGCGTGGTGCGATCGACTCATGTCGGAACGCGTCGATGCCTTCGTGATTCATCGTTGTTTCGAGTCGATCCGAAATCCCTTCGTCGTGAAAAACATTGGTCACTTGCGTTCGCGAAGCAACCATTCGAGCGTGAACGCCGCAAACGTGATCTTTGAGTATCGCTCGCGCTCGTAGACGATCCCGATTCTGCCGTCCGGCAACACTGTCAAACACGAATACGCGGATGAGCCCGCATGTAATTGTCCGGCGACGGGCCATGACTTTCCGCCGTCCTTGCTCAGCCGCACTGTCATTTTTTCTCGGGCGGTTCTTGAAGCCGGGTTGCTGAACAGCAGCCAGTCTGAGCCCTCGCCGTCCGGACGCGGATATTGCACCAAACTTGCTTGGCATTGTGGCTCGATGAGCGATTCGTCGACTTGCGGTTTGGACCAAGTCACGCCGCCGTCCCGGCTCAGCGAGATCAGTCGCCGTTTGGCCAATTCGGGACGATTCCCGCTGCGACCGTAGTGGTTGCGGGCGTTCAACATCAACGTGCCCTCGGACAGTTGCACCACTTGGCACTCGTTGGTGTGGTCGCCGACAAAGCCGCCCAACTGCCAAGTCTTGCCGTGATCGTCGCTGAAAACGACGTGCGAACTGCTCGGCCCGCGACGGTCCTTCGTCTTGCGATGATCGCACGGGATCACGAGCCGTCCCTTGCTGGGTCCGTGTTGCAGTTGGATTCCCACTCCCGGCCCTGTCGCGTACCAGCCCCAGGCCGGCTGCTTGACCTGCGTGGTGATGTCGGTTGGCGACTTCCACGACCGACCGTCGTCCTCGCTGTGCGTGATCAACACTCGATCGTTCTTGCGAGTCATCATCAGCCAAACCGTGCCGGTTGTCCGATCGACGACCGCACACGCGTTGCCGATGGTGATAATCGCGTCGCCGCCTTCGTCGTGGATCAACTGGGTCGCTTGCCACGTCTTGCCGCGGTCGTCGCTGCGTTTCGCCAGCATGTCGTTATTGCCGTCGTCACTCGAACTGGTTTTGCGGCCTTCGCAAAACACCAGCAGCGTTCCTTTGTTGGTCGTGATCACGGACGGAATTCGATACGTGTGGTATCCGCCAATGCCGGAAGTGAAGACGTCCGCTTGGAACACTTCGGGTTCCGCGCTGACGGCGATTGAGGCGATTGAGGTCACCAGGCCGGCGACGAGGCACAGCCACACTCGTACTGGTCGAGCTTCATTCATGACGACTCCTTGGTTGATGCGGGATTCGCCGAACATCGTAGTCGATGATTGCAGGAAGGTTTCCTGTCCGTTGTAAATTTGATTCCGGCTGCAGGCTGCGTTGTTTAACTTGACCGTCAGTCGAAGGCGTACGCGCGGCCGACCATGTAGACACGCGTGCGCCTTCGACTGACGGTTCAACGAGCGAATCCGGAGCAATCCGACGACAAGAATCCGAGCCGGAAACAAAAATCGACAAGTTGTAATACCCGCGAGTGTCACATTTGGACGCGGGCTGAACTATCTTGCCCGCCGCTTGGTCGCACGACACGGCGTCCGCTCTTCGGTCCGCGATCATCGCGCGATCGCTTTAATTTCGTGCCCGCCCCGTTTCACTGAATGATCCGAGAACATGACCGATCTCCCCAAGCAGTACGATCCGAAAGCCGCCCAAGAACGCTGGTATCCCGTTTGGGAAGAACGCGGATACTTCAACGCCGACGCCGATCCCGATCGAAAATCCCACACGATCATGATTCCGCTGCCGAACGTCACCGGGGCTCTACATATGGGGCATGCGCTGAACGGCACGTTGCAGGATTTGATTACGCGCTGGAAACGCATGCAGGGATACCGAGCCCTGTGGATGCCCGGCACCGATCACGCCGGCATCGCCACGCAGGCGGTTGTCGAACGGCGGATGTTCGAGGAAGAGGGACTGACGCGGCACGACATTGGTCGCGAAGCACTCGTCAATCGCATCTGGATTTGGAAGGACGCGTACGAAAGCCGCATCCTGAATCAGCTCAAGACACTCGGGGCCAGTTGCGATTGGCGGCGAGTCCGCTTCACGCTCGACGACGTGTGTTCGAAGGCGGTTCGTCGCACGTTCTTCAAGCTGTTTTCGGATGGGCTGATCTATCGAGGCAAGCGACTGGTCAACTGGGATCCGTTTCTCCAAACCGCCGTGGCCGATGACGAGGTGTTCTCCGAAACCGTGGACGGGCACTTCTGGACGTTTTCGTATCCGGTGCTGGACGACGACGGCACGGAAACCGGCGAGACCATCGCGTTCTCGACAACTCGACCGGAGACCATGCTGGGTGATACCGCCGTCTGCGTGCATCCGTCGGACGAACGCTACACGCATCTGGTCGGCAAACGAGTCCGTATTCCGCTCAACGGCCGAGACATCCCGATCATCGCCGACGCGCTGTTGGCGGACAAAGATCTGGGCACCGGCTGCGTGAAGGTCACCCCCGCCCACGACCCGAACGACTACGCGTGCGGGCTTCGCAATGAGTTGGAGATGATCAACATTCTCAATAACGACGCCACCATCAACGAGAACGGCGCGCCGTTTGAGGGTCTGGATCGTTACGAGTGCCGCAAGCAGGTGGTCGCGGCCATGCAGGAAAAGGGGTTGGCCGGCGACATTGAAGACCGCCAGATCGAACTCAAGCACAGTGACCGCTCGAAGACACCCATCGAGCCGTATTTGTCGGATCAGTGGTTCGTGGAGATGGACACGCTGGCCCAGAAAGCGATGGATGCGGTGGAAGACAAGCGGGTGCGGTTCTTCCCGCAACGCTACGCGCGGACGTATCTGGATTGGCTGGGCGAGAAACGTGATTGGTGCATTAGTCGCCAGTTGTGGTGGGGACATCGAATCCCAATTTGGTACTGCGAGACGTGTTCCGAAGACGATCTCATTGCGGCGTTCGCCGATCGCCCCGACGTCACGTGGTCGCGCGATGCTGATGACGGTTGCTGGCTGATCTGTGCCGAGACCGATCTGGGGAAAGACGCGCTTGGTCAACATCACACCCTGACTCAAGACGAGGACGTGCTCGACACGTGGTTCAGTTCGGCACTCTGGCCGCATGCGACGCTCGGCTGGCCCGACACCGGCCACAATCCGCCACTGACGGCTGCTGGTGGAGCGGCAGGTGACGGAACTGTTGACACCGCGCCAACCGGCAAGAACGAGGTGCTCGACTTCTTTTATCCCGGCAGTGTGCTGATTACTTCGCGAGACATCATCACATTGTGGGTGGCTCGGATGGTTCTCACCGGTCTGTACAACATGGGCGATATCCCGTTCTCACACGTGCATGTGCATCCGAAGATTCTCGACGGCTTCGGGCAAACGATGAGCAAGTCCAAAGGCAACGGATGCGACCCGGTGGACCTCATCAACAGGTACGGCACCGACGCGGTGCGATTCACGATCACTTCGTTCGCGGGCGAAACGCAGGACGTGCGGTTGCCGATGGCGTACGAATGCCCGCACTGCGAAGAGTTGATCCCGCAAGCGCTCGACAACGGCGGGCCGATGGTCAAGCCGCAATCGATCAAAGGCAGCGTGCAGGGTTCGTCCGAAAAAGTGAAAATGCCCTGCCCCAAGTGCAAGAAGCAGTCACAGTTCTCGACGCCGCAATACGATCCCGATCCCGGCGAACCCGTGGCTCGGATGGTCAGCGAACGTTTCGAATACGGTCGCAACTTCTGCAACAAACTGTGGAATGCCTCGCGATTCGCCATGATGAATCTCGAAGAGTACTCGCCGGGCGAGATCGAGGAAGCGGAGTTGAAGCTCGAAGACCGCTGGATCATGAGCCGGCTGTCGACCGTGACCAGCGACGTGACGACCTACCTGAGTCGCTATCAATTCGACGCCGCCACGCGCGCGATCCGAGACTTCACTTGGAACGAGTTCTGCGATTGGTATGTCGAGATGATCAAGCCCAGACTCCGCGACGAAACGGCTCGCCCGGTGGCTCAGCGGGTGTTGGTCGGCGTGCTGGACATCATCGTGCGATTGCTGTCCCCGTTCACGCCGTTCATCACGGAAGAACTTTGGAATCGTCTGAACGAGATCGCGCCGGAGCGTGGCCTGCCGAAACCCAAGCCGGCCAGTGAAAGCTCGATGATCGCGACGTGGCCCGAATTGCCGGCGGAATGGCGCGACGCTCCGTTGGAGACCCGTTTCGAGCGGCTGCAGGAAACGATCGTTTCGGTGCGCAATCTTCGTGCGGTGTACGGCATTTCGCCGGGAACGCCCTTGAAGCTCTACATGCGATGTGGGTCGGACGTCGCGGCCGACATGAACGAAGTTTCGTCCCAATTCGATAATCTGGCGAAGACCGTGCTCGAAGCGGCAGGTGCCGAAATCGAACGCCCGTCCGGTTCCGCCAGCTTCACGATGGGCGATACCGATGGCTACGTCCCGCTGGAAGGCGTGATCGACCGGGAAGCGGAACTCGATCGGCAAACCAAAGAGGCGGCAAAACTTCGCGGCTTCATCACCGGTCACGAAAAGAAGCTCGGCAACGCGAAATTCGTCGACAAAGCACCGGAGAGCATCGTGAATCAAGTTCGCGAAACACTCGCGGGATTGCAAAAGCAGTTGGACAGTGTTGAGCGCATCATCGCGGAATTGGGTGCGGACTGAGTTTAGGCGCTCTCACGAATGCCGCGGGGCTTCAAGAGAACCAGCACGGAAAACCGGGTAGCCGGAACCATCGCCAACGACATTGGGTTGAGACACGCAATTTGACTTCAAATTCCACGCAGTCCAATTCGGCCAACGACGATGCCGACATCACGAAAACATCCACGAGCAAAGGCGCGGCTCAAAGCGAGGCGTATCTCGCGGGCCATCAGCCGGTGGGGCTGACATCGATTGGGTTGGCCATTCTTACTGCCGCTCTGTGGGGCGGAACGCCGGTCGCCATCAAATTCAGCGTGGGCCAGATCCCGCCCGTCTTGGTGGCGGCGATCCGCTTCGCGTTGGCGGCCCTGTTCATGGTGGTTTGGTGCCGCATCGAACGGACCGAGATGCGACTGCGGGCCGGTCAGATCGTGCCCGTACTCATCGGCGGGCTGCTGCTCTTCATGCAGATCAGCTTGTTCAACTTCGGCGTCGCGTCTTCCAACGCGTCTCATTCCAGCGTGTTGATCAACACGTTCGTCATCTGGGTGGCCTTGATCGAACACTTCCTGTTGCAGACCGATCGGCTCAACCTGCGGAAGGTGTTCGGCCTAACGCTGGCGATTTCCGGCGGGATCTTGCTCACCACAATGGCGGAACATGAGCCCGGCGAGTCCTGGGCGAAACCGACTCTGTTCGGTGATTCGCTGCTGATTGCCAGTGCCTTGTTGCTGGGCATCAAGATCGCCTTCACAAAACACTCGATCAAAACCGTCGAACCCGGCAAGTTCATCCTGTGGCACGATGTCATCGGAGTCGTGTTGTTTTTGGCGTACAGCGTGTTGATGGAGCCCTTTCCGAACGAAGCCATCGAGACATCGACCATCATCGGGCTGCTGTATCAAGGCGTGCTTGTGGCTGGGTTGTGCTTTGCCGTCCAGGCGAGATTGCTGCAACGACACGGAGCGTCACAAATCTCGGTCTTCAGTTGTTCGACGCCCGTGTTTGGGATTCTGTTTGCCGTGGTGTTTATTGGCGATGCGCTTTCGCCGTGGCTCTTTGTCGCGGGTACGTGCGTCGCGATCGGCATTCTGATCGTTACGACGGCGAATCGCCCGCCGCGTTTGCAGGGCTAAGACCTCCGAGGCCAAACACAACATCGTCGAGCCAATCGTTTCGGAATCGGCCACTCGGATCGAACGTCCGACAGATTTCACGGAACCGCGACAATTCCTGGTACAGCCGATCGGCATCCATCGCGGTCAACGGACAAACCTTGCCCCAATGCGGTCGCCCGTCGAACAGCACCGACATCGAACGGCATAGGAATTGAGCGAACATTTGAAACCCTTGCCGCTGCGTCGGTCGTTCGTAACTGATGAAGCTCAGGGCGTAGCTTGGTTCAGCGGCTCCGCTGGACATCGAGATCAACGTGTCATCCGGTAAGACTTTGCGAACACAAATCTGATACCGATGTGTGTATCCGCCGCAAAGTCGATCCAGATCGTCCTGCAATCCGTGGGCCTGCATCGCCGTTTGGGTTGCCGGACTGATGGCGGATGCGTCACCGTCACAGTGTTTCAAGAACTGTTCCACGAACGACAGTGATTCCGTCAGACGCGACCGTTGCACGAAAACTTCAATTTCGATGTGACGAAACAGCTCGTGCTCCATGACGAGCATTTTTTGTGATGTGTCGACCACCTTCCATCCGCGAATGACGGTGAGTGGAGCGATCCAGCGATAGAAGCCGCGAACAAACCAGCGATGACGCAGCACGCGAGACAGCAGTCGCACGGTCAAGTGGAATGCGATGTCGAAGACCAGAAAGAAATACCAGCGGTAAAGTGTTGCCAAACGGCTGTGGTCGGCGATCACTTCCCGACGGTGTTGTGCGAAGTAATCCCACGACCACGGAATCAAAAAGAATTGTTGCAGCGGATAGTCCTCTTCCGCAGCCAACACTTCGTCAATTGCGTCGTAGCGTTTGAAGTGTTCTTCCACGCGGTACTGAGCCCGTGCCCATAACCCGACCGAGACAACCACCCCCAATGCACCGAGCGAACATCGTGCCGCCTGCAATTCGGCTCCTTCCGAAATGACTCGAATGATCGCTTCGCCGGTTGCCGGGTCGTACGTGGCGATGCGCACTTCCGCGATGTAATGCGACAGACTGTGCTTGCCCGACCCGTGTGTTCCGGTCGAAATCGCACCGGCAACGCTTTGCTCGGTGATCAGTCCCACCGACGGCAGCGTCACGTTCGACCCTTGTTCCAATTCCGACAACAACCGTTTGATCTGGCAGCCGGCTCCCACCGTGACCCAAGTTCCCTCAGCACGCTGCTCAACGGTGACATTGTGCATCTGCCGCATGTCGATCAGCATTTCGTCTGCAACGGGTGCCGCACTCCAAGAATGAAGCCGCCCAATTGCACGGACGCGTCGATCCCGGCACGCGTTCAAGACCGCAAGCAATTCCGCTTCACTCTGCGGCGAATAGATTTCGCGTGGCGTGAATGCAAGATTCCGCCCGAAGTTGGTGACCGTCCGTTGGAACATCGACAAGTGGCCCCCGGCTACAACAAGGATCCGTGTCGGACTTAGTTGGACAGCGACACTTTCATAAGTTGTTTGGGCCTTGCCATGATCGACGCGTCTCAATCGTGGCACTCAACAATGGGCCGTGAGATTGAATCCGTCGCTTAGCAATTCTCCGAACCGTACGACAAACCGGGCCGCGTCCGCACCATTGATGACTCGATGATCGTACGACAGCGAAAGTGGCAACATCAGCCGCTCGGCGATTTCACCGTCTTGAATCGATAGCTCTTTGCGACCGCGGGACAGGCCCAGGATGGCGACTTCGGGGTAATTCACGATCGGTGTGAACGCCGTGCCGCCGATGCCGCCGAGATTCGTGATCGTGAAACAGGCCCCCTGCATTTCGTCCAACGCCAACTTGCGGTCGCGTGCGCGACCTGCGGCGTCCGCAAGGGATTCGGCAATTTGTGAGATGCTCTTTTCGTCGCAGTCTCGAATGACGGGAACAAGCAAGCCATGCGGCGTATCGACCGCGCATGCGATGTGAAAGTACTGGCGGAAGACCAATTCATTGGTTTGTGGATCAAGGCTGGAGTTGAATTTCGGCATCTCTTTCAAACACACCACCGCCGCCTTCATGGCGATGGCGGTCATCGTGATTTTGGGTGTGCCGTTTTTCTTGGCCGTTTCCGCGTACCGCCGACGTACGCTTTCCAGTTCCGTGATGTCGACCAGATCGTGCTGCGTCACGTGCGGAATGACATTCCAACACATGCTGAGATTGGCAGCCGCCGAACGGGCGATCTTGCTCAGAGGCTGGCGCTCAATCGGACCCCATTTGGAGAGATCTGGGAGCGGCGGCGGGCTGAAGCCGCCTGCGGTGGATGCTCCTCCACCTTCCAGAGTGTGCCTTACGAAATCCTTCACGTCTTCTTGCGTGATGCGTCCGCCCGCCGAAGTGCCGGTCACCGAATGCAGGTCCACGCCAAGTTGCCGGGCCAATCTTCGTGTCGCCGGTCCAGCCGCCGCGGGAGTCCGGGCTTGCACACCGCTTTTGCTTGTCGGCGATGCTTGCGGAGTCGGTTTGGATTGCGGGTTGGATTGCGGTTCAGTCGATACCGATTCGACAGAATCCTCGGATGTTGGGGGAGGACTCGCGGCAGACGAATCCGCAGGTGGGGGGTCGGTCGGCGGGACTTTTTCGGCGGATGCAGGACTCTCGGCAGGTGAACCCACGACTTCCGAGGTGGATTCCTCGATCGTCAGCAGCACGCTGCCGACGTTTAATTCATCGCCGGCCTTGGCGTGTACTTTCAGAACTTTGCCACTG
>JAQBZS010001071.1 GCA_027622115.1 Planctomycetota bacterium
GCCTTGCTGACGCGGCGCTGGCCGGCAAAACGATCACGCCCGAGCAGCGAACGCAGTTGCTCAACAAGATCGTGCAGGTTAACAACATGCTGCACCATCCGAAGTACTGGGATCCGAAGACTGGCAAGTGCAACCTCAACCCGAACATGACGACATCGGCCAACGGATACCGCATCACGTTCGCCGCGTTGATCCCGTCACACCCCAAGGCCAAGGGCTGGTTCGATGCGGGCTTCAACGGACTCAAACAGGAAGTCGAAGACTGGATTGACCCGCGGGGAGGCATGATCGAGTGTCCGCATTACTCGATGGTGATCTTCGACCAGTGGATCGCAGGTTTCCTCATCGCCCGCAACGCCAAGGCCGCGAACGAAGGCAACCTTTTCAATCCGAAACTCAAGAAGGCGATCGGATGGTTTGGCAACATCTCCACGCCGCGCGACGCCAAATGCCAGAACTTCCGCCGCCTGCCTTCGCTCGGGCACACGTACGCCAAGGAGCGGACGAATATGTTCGGCACGATGGCTTGCATATGGAAAGACAAGGATCCGAAATTCGCCGCCGAGATGGCCTGGATGCACAAGGAGCAAGGAGAGTTTCGCGAGCCTGGCATTCTCAGCTACTACCCCGGCATGATGGGTTACCGCAGGTTCTTCCGCGATTGCGGCGTAAAGCCGAAGCCGCCCGCCTGGGCCAGTGCCGTCTACTCGGAAACCGGCGTGCTGCTCCGCAACACCGTCGCTTCGGATTGTGAGACGGTTCTGTACATGATCGCCGGCCGCAACCATTCGCACTACTTCAACGACTCCGGCAGCATTACCGTCTGGGGCAAGGGACGCGAATTATGCACCGAGGACGACTACCAGAACCGGCGCAGCGAGGACTCGCGGGCCGCGCACAGCATGCCCGACAAGCCGGCGACGTTGAACGGCGAACGCGTGATGGCGCTCCATGAGTTCAGCACTTCACCTGCGTTTGACTACGTGCGTGGCACGCGGCGAGGCTGGCAACGGCAGATCGCGTTCGCCAAGGACGCCGATCCGCTGGCCCCAAATTACTTCGTAGTCGCCGACACGCTCGATGCCAAATCGGTGCCGACGATCTGGCGCCTGTTCCTTGGCGGCAAGATCGTGCCGACCACCGGTGGCGTCACGCTGCAAGGCCCGGAGGACGTCGACATGGACGTGATCTTCGTGCGGCCGGCCGGGGCGAAGCCGTCGATCCACGCCGATCACATCCAGTTGTCCGTCAAAGCAGCCGGTACCGTGACGGTGGTGCTCTATCCGCGGTTGAAGACGGAGCGGCCCCCGCGCGTCACACCGTTGGCCGACGGCCGAGGCGTGACCGTGCAGACGTCCAAGGCACGGACACGATCTTTCTCGATCCGAACTCCGTCTTCTTCAAGTCGGGGCAGATAGACTTCGAGGGCAAAGCCGGGCTCGTGCGAAATTGGGGCGGCAAACAAACTGAAGTCAAGGTGGGTTCCTGCGACGTGGCTCCAGGCTGGGAAGACGGTGACCGCGAACTTCGCACGATACGCTGGGAGGGACCGCAGTATCCAACCTTTCCCGACGAGTAAAAACAGCGAACCGAGGAACAATTCATGATCAAGTCTCTGCCGCGGATCGTTGCGGCGACTACTGTTTTGCTTGCGTTCCCGACAGTTGTTCTGTCCGATCAGCCGAAGCAAGGCGACGAGATCAAGAACAGCCTCGGCATGCGGTTGGTAGACATCCCGCCGGGGAAGTTCACGATGGGCTCGCCTGAAGCTGAGCAGGGCCGCGAGGCACAGGAAACTCCGCACGAGGTGGAATTAACGAAAGGATTCTATCTGGGAGTGCATGAAGTCACCGTCGGACAGTTCCGACGTTTTGTTCGCGACGCGAACTACCAGACCGACGGCCAGCGCGACGGCAAAGGCGGTTGGGGAGTGAACGAGGCCGGCTCGATCGAAATGAGTGGGAAGTACACCTGGGAGTCTCCCGGCTTCAAGCAAAGCGATGATCATCCCGTGGTGCTGGTGACTTGGAACGACGCGAAGGCATTTTGCCGCTGGTTAAGCGACAAAGAGCAGAAAGAGTACCGGCTACCAACCGAAGCCCAGTGGGAGTATGCGTGCCGAGCGGGAACGAAAACCGCCTACACGTTTGGGAATGATCCGCAGCAATTGCCGGCGTATGCAAACGTTGGCGATCGACCGGCGGCAAAACCCAAAGATGGCTACCACCAGACGGCCCCGGTCGGTCGGTTCAAACCAAACGCGTTTGGCCTCTACGACATGCACGGCAACGTGTGGGAATGGTGCGAAGACCGATACGTCCCGAATTCCTACAGACCAGAAAAGCAAACCGATCCAACTGGCCCGGCTTCAGGCATGGCTCGAGTGCAGCGCGGCGGAGGCTGGTCAAGTTCCGCAAAACGCTGCCGCTCCGCCGCCCGCATCGGCCGTCACCCGTCGTCCTATCGAGGTTCCTACCTGGGATTTCGTGTCGTGCTTGAGCGAATGAAGGCGGCAGACAGCCTCGGGAGACAGTCGCCATGACGGTTCAGAACCCTGCTCACAAGCCGACGCGCCAGCGAGGAGCGTCGGGCTCCCTTGCATGCGCAGCGCGCTCCCTTGCTTTCGCTGAGGGCTAGTTTGTGATTTGCGTCGTCAAGCATTGGCCCGCAGATCGCGGTCAATCTGATTCTCTGGCCGAATCATTGCTGCTGAAACGGGTAGGGCGCAATTGTGATGAATTACCATGAAGGACGGCATTGTCTCGTTCACGGCCCGCGGCGGGCGTTGCTATTTGACTGAGAATGTTCGCTCGACTGTCGTCTCGTTTTCTTGTCGGTCTTTGACGCGCACGGTCAGAGTTCCGCGGTTTAGCTTCGTGACGGGCTTCTCGAGCACGGTGAAATCGGCCCATTCGATGGTTTATGCGGCGATTTTGGGGGTGTGTGCTTCGCAAGCGGTTTTAGC
>JAQBZS010001072.1 GCA_027622115.1 Planctomycetota bacterium
TCGTCGCTATGCTGCTTGCCTGCGATGCGTCCATCGACGTGAAGAACACGCGTGGCGAAACGCCGGTCAGCAACGTCTCGGCGGAATGGAACGCCGAACTTGAAGCCGTCTACCGACGAGTCGGAAACCTGCTGGGCGAAGAACTCAACCTGAAACGCATCCGCGAGACGCGACCGATGATCCTCAAGATGCTGCAGGATCACGCGAGCAATCTGAACCCGTCAGACGAATCAGAGTAGGCCGGTTTTCTCCGACTGATCCTGCCGGAACCGGAGCAATCGAGACAATTGCTCGACATTCAAAAGGCCACCGCATGTTGAAACCGACGCTTCTGCTGACATCTCTGATGACGTTGCTGAGCTGTTCCATCGCGACAGCTCAGACGATATCCGACGACGCAATCAAGCAGGCAAAAGACACGCTCACGAAAGCCGTCGAGTCCGGGAACGTCGCCGGTGCCGGGCACATGGTGATCATTGATGGCAGGACGGTGTACTTCGAAGTCGCCGGCCTGCGGGACATCGACGATAAGAAACCGTTTGAACGCGACACACTGCTGCGCATCTACTCGATGACGAAGCCGATCACCTCGGTCGCGGCGATGACACTTTACGAGCAGGGCAAATTTCAGCTTGACGACCCGATCGCGAAGTACATCCCGGACTTTGGAGAGACCACAGTTCTTGTGAAGAACGGTGACGACGTCACGGTCGTACCCGCGAAGAGGCAGATCACCGTTCGCGATGCGTTCCGGCATACGACCGGCTTCAGCTACGGCGATGGCAACCCGAGTCCTCGCAAATACTACGAAGAAGCCGGCATGCGGTACCGACCGCCAGCGGGAATGCGTCCGCCGGCGATGACCATTGAAAAGGCCGCCGAGGCTCTGGCAAAGATTCCGGCGCTGCATCATCCGGGAGAACGCTTCACGTATGGCTTCAGCACTGATTTGCTGGGCCGGCTGGTCGAGGTCTGGTCCGGAAAGTCGCTCGGCGAGTACATGCAGGAAGCGGTCTTCACTCCGCTCGACATGAAGGACACAGGCTTTTCGATTCCTGAAGAAAAACGCGACCGCTTCGCCTCCTGCCACACATTCTACCAGGGCAAACTGGCCATCATCGACAAGGCCGCAACCAGCGACTTCAACGATGGTTTTGAATTCGAGTCGGGAGGCGGCGGCTTGATATCGACAGCACAGGATTACGCCAGCTTCTGCCAGATGATCGCCAACGGCGGCGAGTTCAGCGGGAAGCGCGTCCTGAAAGAAGAGACCGTCAAGCTGATGCTGACTGATCAATTAAACGGTGTCGCCGGCCCATTCCAGTTCGGACTCGGCTTCGCGATCGGTGACGTCACACTGGGCACTGGTGACAATGCTCGAAAAACAAAGCAGTATTCCTGGGGTGGATACGCCAGCACGGCATTCCGCATCGTTCCCGATGCCAGACTGATTCAGATCGTCGTCCGCCAGCGTGTTCCGTCTGCAAACGGCCTGGGCAACCAGTTAATCCCGATCATGTTCAAGGGGTTTGAAAGCTCGACGGAAGCGGGCCAGGCCAGGTGACGACGAGCTTGCCCAAGCTCATCCCATGTCGCCTTGAATCAAGAGCAGGTTGCCGAAGCTCAGCGGATTGAAAATGAACCGATTACTCGTCTGCCTCATCCCACTACTCCCCACGGTTATCGCCGCTCAGGACAACAACGCAACGCGCGGTGGTGAAGCCGTCCGTACGGAAGCCGTCCGGCAGGAAGGGAAGGCCAACGCAAACGACGACTGGCAGCAGGTCGCTCCAATTCCCGACTGCATGGACAGAGGAATTCTATACGCGCTTTCCGACGAACCACACAACTCGAGTGTCATGATGCGGGAACTCCACGTGTTCCCTAAGCCAGGTTTGTATCGGGTCGCCAACCGTAAAGGGCCGAGTTTGGATGCGCTCGACGATGGCGACGATGACCATGTCACTCTGAAGGTTGTGCGCGGAAGATTCGTTGTTCAATCGAGTCACGACGATCGTCGTGAGAATAGGCAGATCTCCGTTTGGACGTGGGACGGCAAGTTGCAGACCTGGCGGTACTGGGTACTCGCCCCGTCTGGTAGCATTGAGTTACGCGGCGACATCGATGAGGCGCGGCAGTTAATCCAATTCGAGTCGATCGCAAACGTTGACGAGGCAGGTGGGAGCGTGGCCTGGACGTACTCGCTGGCCCACGAAGATCGCTACTCGTGGAAAGCTCAATACCGCATTGACGGCCAGACAAGGAAGGTCTGGCAGGGTGACGCGGAACGCATCGGAGAGGTCCACGAGGAACCGAAAGACAATGGCCGCCTGATTGCCTTGATCAGCGTTGGCGCGTCGCTGATTGTCACCGCCGTCATCGTAGGGCTGTGCATCCTCATCCCACGTCGGCTGGAAGCGAAGCCAGGGCAATCGCATGAAGGATGAACGTATCGGGACAGCGGCGGGCATTGCGGTGTAGGCGTCGGCGTGAATGTTGCGGATACTTTCGGCGGTCTCGGCACATGGATGTGACTGGTGATGAATGGATTCTCACGACAGGCAGAGATGCGATGGACGATGCGATACGCGTCCTGGTGACGGGATTGAGCGAGCTGGATGATCCCCGTCAGGCAGCGAAAGTGATCTACCCGCTTCCGGAATTGGCGCTGGTCACGGTGGCGGCGATCGTGGCCGACTGCGACGGCTGGGACGACGTCGCCGAGTTCGGTCGCGACCGGCTCGACTGGCTGCAGCAGTTCCTTCCGTTCGAACACGGCGTACCCTCGCACGACACGTTTGCTCGTGTATTTTCTGTCGTGGATATCGAGTCCCTGGAAGTCTGTGTGAGTCGCTGGGTGGCGGAAACTTTCATGAGGGACACAGCAGCCTCTCCTGATTCTGATCAGGCAACCACGGTGCCTCGTGAAGTCGTGGGGGTCGACGGCAAGACGATGCGGCGTTCG
>JAQBZS010001073.1 GCA_027622115.1 Planctomycetota bacterium
GTCGGACGCGCTCGACATGATCCACGCGCTCGAAGCCCAAATGACCGTCTATCGCGAGGACAGCGAACTCGCGGCCATCAATCGCACGGCCGGCGACGGCGGCGCAATTGTCGAGCGCGAACTGTTTGGGCTGTTGCAACTGGCGGCTCGATTGAGCGATGAAACCGACTTCGGTTTCGATCCCACCACCGGTCCACTGGTTTCGTTGTGGAGCCGCTGTCGCAAAGACAATCGGATTCCCAGTTCGGTTGAGATCTTCCCGGTGCTCGAACGGACGGGCATGGACCACGTCCGTTTCGACGATGAATTCCAACGAGTCGAATACGATCGCGAAGGCGTCGAGTTGAATCTGGGCGGCATCGGCAAGGGCCATGCGCTGGATGTTGCCGGCCGGTTCCTGCGGGAAGAAGGTGTCGATGAATGGCTCTTTCACGGCGGACACAGCAGCCTGTTAGCTTGCGGCGATCACAATTCGCAAGGCGGCTGGCCGGTTGGGATTCGCAATCCGCTGTTCGTCGATCAACGCTTAGCCTCGATCGTGCTGCGGGACCAAGCGATGTCGACCAGCGGCTCGAACGTGCAGTTCTTTCGCTACAACGGCAAGCGGTATGGACACATCCTCGACCCGAAATCCGGTTGGCCCGTGGAGGGGATGCTGTCTGTAACGGTTCTCGCACCGACTGCCGCAGAAGCGGATGCCCTGTCCACCGCCTTCTTCGTGCGAGGACTCGAAATCGCTCGCCGATACTGTGATAATCACCCGACCGTCAGTGCTTTACTGATCCCGCCACCTTGCCAAGGCCGTAAGCTGGACGTCTTCATTTGCGGCATTCCGGACGAGGTTCTTTTCTTCCACACCGACGACATCAACATCATCAGAGAAGGTTGAAGCGTGTCTGATCTAAAACGAGTCACCATGATCGCGGTCTTCTTGATCGTGGTACTGCGAATCTCGATTGGATGGCAGTTCCTCTATGAGGGGCTGTGGAAAATCGACAAGCAGGATTCAGATCGACCTTGGAGTGCCGCCGGCTACCTGTCGTCAGCACAAGGGCCGATTAAAAACTATTACCGAGGCATGGTCGACGATCCGCAAGATCTCAACTGGCTGGATCATCAAGCAGTCGTCGCACAATGGGACGACTGGCTGCTCCGATTCAAGGAACACTATGAGTTAACCGAGAATCAGTCGAAGAGCCTGGACTCGCAGCTGAACGGTCGCACCGAATTCGTCGTCACTTACCCGTACCAGCCATCGAAGTGGCGGGAGAGCGACGGCTTGAAGAAGGTCATGAAGTTCGAGGAAGTGACCGTCAAGGACAGCAAAGGCAACGAAAAAACCGTGCAGCAAGTCACGCTTCGCGGCGGACCGACCGGGCACATGTTGGAATCCGAGAAAAGCGCGTTGCTCAAGATGGCTCCGATCATCTCGATCCCCAAGGACAAGACCGAGGAGCGTCAGAACGCCATCAACATCGCGTTCCGCAGTTCCATCCTAAAATTGGACGACCTACAGACCCGACTGGGATACCGTCAGCGGTTGCTTGCGGAACTGGTTTTAAGCCCTGAGATGATGGGCATCACCGAACCCGAGTTTCGGCCTGGTAAGGCCAGCGAGTACAAGAATCGAGTCGCACTGATTCAGAAGATGGAAGAAAGCGCCGACCAGGATTTCGAGTGGGACCACGTGGCATTCCATCGTGCACAATTGGCCGAGGTGAAAGCCGAGACCGTGGCCGTCGTGAAGGGGCTCGACCGAGACATGAAGGAGGCGGCTCGCGACCTGCTGACCGTCGAACAACTGGAGAAGGGCCACGTTCCGCCGCCGGAAACGGAAATTCTCAAGGTCAATTCGCAAACGATCACGGCACTCACCGTTTTGGGCACGTTGCTGATTTTGGGGCTGGGCACGCGAATCTCGGCGGTCGTCGGCGCTGGGATGCTGCTTTCCTTTTACATGGCCGCACCACCCTGGCCTTGGCTGAATGTGCCGGAAGCTCTCGGGCCGGAGCATGCTCTGATCGTGAACAAGAATCTGATCGAAGCGATTGCGTTGCTGGCAATTGCGGCGCTGCCAACGGGAAGTTGGTTCGGGATTGACGGGCTGATCTGCTGCACTTTCCGCAAGCTGTGTTCGGGTAAGTGCAGTCGGTCATCGCGAAAATCAGCCGCACCAGCCAGCCAACCGTCACCGGCCACGACGTAAGTCTTGTACTTTAAGGTTTGCCATGAATCCCACCGCGCAGTTGGAGCAAAACGAACCTCAATCGCCCCCGTCACAAACGTCATGTGATGATCGGGAAGCAATGCTCGATTGTCGGTACGGCAGGCGATACATCCGACGAGTCGATGACGACGGGGAAGTTGCGTACGACGGATTGCCGCTGAAGCTGGAAGACTTGCTGCATCCGGAAGAGGGGGACGAGCTTGTGGCGGTACTCGGTCACTCGGATGATTGCGGACGCTTGAGAAAGGGACTGACGCGACTCACCCCGCAGAACAAAACGTTTGCCATTCTCGAAGACGTCAATGTCGATCTCGGGCTGCCTGGAGTGAAGCCGATTCGACCGGATGTCAGTGTGTTCGAAGTTCCAACCGTTCCGGCTGGGCTCCGGGAAATGGGGACTTTTTACATGAAACGGCATGCCGCTAAACCGGTGTTGTTCATCGAAGTGACGTCGGAATCCACTCGCCCGAACGATCTCGTTGAGAAATACACGTTTGCGGTCCTGTACGACCAACACGGGGTTGTGCCGGACAGCGTGGAATTGGCTGTACAACTCAAAGACGAACGGCTGATTTCTCAGGAACACAAGCAACACGCGGAAAAAGCAAACGAGCGGGCGGAACAGGCACGACTAAAACTCGAAGCTGAGAAGCTTCGCGCCGACTCCGCAGAAATCAAAATCCACCGTCTGGCGACGCTGGCTACATTTCAGCGGGATTCTCGGCTGGATTGTTTG
>JAQBZS010001074.1 GCA_027622115.1 Planctomycetota bacterium
TTGCTCAAGGAACGCGACTATCAGACGTGCCATGTCGGCAAGTGGCATCTTAACGGTCACTTCAACGCACCGACGCAGCCGCAACCGAACGATCACGGCTACGACTGGTGGATGGCGACTCAGAACAACGCCGGTCCCAGCCACGAGAACCCCAGCAATTTTGTTCGCAACGGTAAACCGGTCGGCAGGCTTGAAGGCTATTCCGCGCCACTAATCGTGGACGAGGCAACTACTTGGCTGAAGCAGCACCGCGATCAGTCGAAACCGTTCTTGTTGTCGGTGTGGACTCACGAACCGCACTACCCGATCAAGTCGTCGCCCGAGTTCAAAGCGAAATATCCCGACCTGATCGACGACGTGCAACGCGAGCATCACGCCAACGTCACGCAGCTCGATCATGCGTTCGGCAAGTTGATGCGGACGCTTGACGAGTTGAAACTCGCGGACAACACGGTCGTGTTTTTCACATCCGACAACGGCCCGGAAGGAGACGGCATCAAGTCTCCCGGCCGCGGTTCGACGGGCGGCCTGCGCGGTCGCAAGCGAGCCGTTTATGAAGGCGGCATCCGCGTCCCCGGCATCGTGCGTTGGCCGGGCAAGACTCAGCCCGGTTCGACCAGCGACATGCCAGTCATCGGCTCGGACATTTTCGTCACGGCAGTCGGGATCGCGGGCGCGAAATTGCCGACTGACCGAGTGCTCGACGGCGGCAACTTGCTGGCTGCGATCGAAGGCCGGGCAGTCGAACGTGCGCGTCCACTTTACTGGCGGTGCGTGATCGCGCCGGGTCCGCTGAAGACGGCCATGCGAATCGGAGATTGGAAGATTCTCGCTGACGAACCGCTGACGCAGTTTGAACTGTACGACCTCAAGAACGATCCGCAGGAGAAGACCGAACTCAGCGCGACGCAGCCTGCGAAGTTTGAGGAAATGAAAGCCGCGCTCGTCAAACTCAACACCGAAATCGAAGCTGAAGGTCCAGACTGGTGGAAGAAAACGGATCAAGCTGAAAAGAAGGCCAACAAGAAGAACAGAAAGAAGGAACAACCATGAGTCCTCATTCGCGTATCGCTACCGGAAAGCTCGTTGATCGCGGAAACCTCAGCGGTCTTCCAATCCCTGTCGTCACCCGCCGCGATTTCCTGGCAGCATCAGCCGGAGCGGCGTTGGTGCTTCCGCAAATTGTCTCGGCCGAAGCGATCGCGACGGACTCCGGGCCGTTTCAGGCGACCGGGACGCGAGTCGGTGAAGTTACGGAAAACTCGGCGATCGTATGGACGCGGCTCACGAAACATTCTCAACGAAACAACGACGGTGTTGAGTTTGCCAAGAAGGTTGACCGGAAAAGCGATCCGCCGACTGTTCCTCCGGTCGCGCAGATCGAAGGGGCGTGCCCCGGCATGGCGGGACGAGTCCGTTTGCGATACGGATTGAAAAGCGACTTGAGCGACGCGACCGCGACCGACTGGATCGACGTCACCGAAGCCACGGATTTCATCCATCAATTCAAGTTGAGTGGCCTGAAGCCCGACTCGACGTACCACTACGTCAGCCAGACAGCAGTCGGGGACAACAGCCCAGGACAAGAATTCCGCGGCAAGTTCTTCACCGCGCCGATTCCAACGATGCCGAGTTCATTCCGCTTCTGCGTGATGACCTGCCAAGGCTATCCCGATCGAGATCACAAGGACGGCCATCCGATTTATCCCTCGATGCTGGCACTCGAGCCGAAGTTCGTAACGATGACCGGCGACCTGGTCTACTACGACAGCAATGAACCGCGTGCGGTGACGCCGGCGTTGGCTCGGCTGCACTGGGAGAGAATGTTTAGCCTGCCACGCCTGGTCGCGATGATGCGGAATGCGTCGAGCTATTGGCTGAAGGACGATCACGACACGCTAACGAACGACTCGTGGCCGGGCATGAAGGCGGGTGAGCTGACTTTCGCCGAAGGGCAAACGATCTTCCAGCAGCAGGCCCCAATCGGCAAACAAAGCTATCGCACGTTCCGTTGGGGACACGATTTGCAAATCTGGTTCACCGACGGCCGCGATTTCCGATCGCCGAACAAGGTGCCCGATGGCCCGGAGAAAACAATCTGGGGAGCCGAACAAAAAGCGTGGTTCAAACGCACGGTCCAAGAAAGCGACGCGACCTGGAAGTTGCTCATTAGTCCGACGCCGCTGGTTGGCCCGGATCGACAAAATAAGAACGACAATCATTCCAACATCGGCTTCGCTCACGAGGGCGATGAAATTCGCGAGTGGCTTAAGGCGAACGTGCCGGACAATTTCTTCGTCGTCTGCGGCGACCGCCACTGGCAATACCATTCCGTGCATCCGACAGCCGGCACTCAGGAATTCAGCGTCGGCGCGGCAAGCAATTCGCACGCAGGCGGAACACCGGGCGAGGACAAGACGTATCACCGGTTCCACCGAGTGAAAGGCGGCTTCTTGTCAGTCGATCTGCGTCGAGAGGGGCAACAAAGCCAGATCGTGTTTCAGCTCCGCGACGTCAACGGAGTCGTCGGATACGAAGCCAAGTTCAATCGCGCGGTTTCGTGAAGTCATCGACCAATTGGAAAAGACGGGCGGGACTCATGGGACTCTCGCCAAGACCGACAGGATCGAAGAGTGGAATCTGCGTGCCACGGTAGATTGCGGCGCACTCCGCACTCCGAATTCCGCACTCCGCACGTCTCGACTGAGGCTTTGGCGCAATCCAGCCGCAGAGGCTGTTCGGCCACGCAATTGACCTAAGATCCAAAGCGAATACGCCACTTCTTGCGAAAAAAGAAGCCCGAGTCGGGGAACTAAAAAAGCCCGCCATCGATGAGATGGCGGGCTCTTGTCGTAACTCATTTGTTCAACGAACTATGCAAATTACACCCGGTAGGATTCGAACCGATTTTCAGGCCGATGGCGTAACGCACAATGGGCAACCGATTTGCAACGTGCTTGA
>JAQBZS010001075.1 GCA_027622115.1 Planctomycetota bacterium
GCGTTCGAGTCCTCTTTATAGAGCCCGTCTTTCGAATACCGCTTGTAAATGCCAGCGAACATTTCATGCGCTTCGTCGATCACGCACAGGTCGAACGGCTCGGACGCACGCAGAATTTCCGACCCCACTTCGCCGCCGGCAAACTCGCGACCGACCAAGAACAGGCCGTTGCCTTCGAAGGATTCCAGATCGCGGCCGCCTTCGCGAGCATTGATGCTGAACAGCGACGACATCTCGTTCTGCCACTGCCCGATCAGCGGTTTCGGCAGCACCACCAAGATGCGCCGATAACCCTCGGACAGCAACTGCGTGATCACCAGCCCGGCTTCGATCGTTTTTCCGAGCCCAACTTCGTCGGCGAGAATACAGCCGCCTTCCCGCACCATCCGCAAAGCAAAGATCACGGCGTCGATCTGGTGCGGATTCGGGTCGATGCGGTTGGGAAGCCGCATAACGCTGCCGCTCGTCCGACCGACGCAGGCGCACCAGTTCCTCGGCTTGGATGCGTCGATGGATGGCGTGCGTGTGATTCATTCCGTGCTCAAACTTCACGAACCGTCTTCGCGTCCGAAGTCGAATGTTCGGGGTGGCCGGGGGTGGAGTGAGGCACGAGCGAAACCGCGGATTAGCACGACTCCAACCGGGGTTTCGCTCGTGCCTCGCTCCAACCCCGGCCACCCATCACCGTAGATTACAGTTTTGTTGGATAGGCTTCACTCAAAACTCGGCGTTCTTCGGCGTTCGCGGGAACGGGATACAGTCTCGGATATTGGTCATCCCGGTGACCAGTTGAATTACGCGTTCCAACCCCAGCCCAAAGCCGGCGTGCGGCACCGTGCCGTAGCGACGAAGATCGAGATACCACCAGTAATCGTCCGGACTCATGCCGCATTCCGTGATCCGCTCGGTGAGCACGTCGAGTCGTTCTTCTCGCTGACTGCCGCCGATGATTTCGCCGACTCGCGGCACCAACACGTCCATCGCTCGGACCGTTTTGCCGTCGTCATTGCACCGCATATAGAACGGCTTGATGGTGCGAGGGTAGTCGAACAGGATCACCGGTTGCTTGAAGTGTTCTTCTGTCAAATAGCGTTCGTGTTCGCTTTGCAGGTCGTGGCCCCATTCGACCGGGAACTCGAATTTCTTGTCGCTCTTGGCCAACAACTCGACCGCCTCGGTGTACGGCAGACGAATGAATTCGTTCTCGGCGATGTTGTCCAAAGTGGCGAGCACCGTGTTGTCGATTCGCTGGTTGAAGAATTCCATGTCTTCGGGACAGCGACTGAGCACCTCGCGGCAGATCGTGCGGATGAACTCCTCGGCAAGAGTCATATTGTCCGCCAGGTCATAGAACGGCATTTCGGGCTCGACCATCCAGAACTCGGCCAAATGCCGCGTGGTGTTGGAATTTTCGGCGCGAAACGTGGGGCCGAAGGTGTAGCAGTCACCGATCGAGGTGGCGAAGATTTCCGCTTCCAATTGACCGCTGACCGTGAGCGATGCCTGCTTGCCGAAGAAATCTTGCGAGTAGTCGATTTGAGTTTGCACCTGGGCCAGTTTGGCGAGATCGAGCGTCGTGACGTGGAACATCTCGCCGGCCCCCTCGCAGTCGCTCGTGGTGATGATGGGCGTGTTGATGTAGAGGAAACCGCGCTCTTGGAAGAATTCGTGGATCGTGGCCGACACGGCATTGCGGACGCGGGCAATGGCACCGAACGAATTCGTGCGCGGTCGCAAGTGAGCGATTTCGCGAAGAAACTCGAACGAGTGTCGTTTCTTTTGCAGCGGGAATGTCTCGGGATCGGCGAGTCCAACCACGTCGAGCGTCTTGGCGTGGCACTCGATGCGTTGTCCTTTTCCGGGCGATTCCTTCAGCGTGCCGACGACTGAAATGCTGCAACCCGTCGAGACGCTCTTGATGGTCTCAGCATAGTTGGGCACCTCCGCGTCGATCACGACTTGCAGGTTGGACATGCAACTGCCGTCGTTCAATTCGACGAACGAAAAGCCGTGCTTCGAATCGCGCCGAGTCCGGACCCAGCCTCGGACGAGGACTTCTTCATCGGGTTGCCCGGAGTTTAGAACGGTTTTGACTCGCTTGACTGTACTCATCGTGTGGTTCCATTCCCCGCTGCGAATTCCATGACTTGAAGCGTTCTCGCTCAACGAGTTCTCGGTAGCGACGAGCAGATTAGCCAACTTGCCCGGAGCCAGCGAGTCGAGCGGTCTGCCGATAACTGTGCCTCGGAGGAAGGTAAGGCGGTGGGTGGTTCAAAGTTTCTGATTCTACCGTTTTTCATGCGAACTCAACCGGCCCTGTGCCCCCGTGCCGGTGGAGCCTATTAGGGTGGGCACCGCCCACCAATTCTGAACCGGTGGGCATTTGTTGCTACTCCGCGCAGTACGGCCGGTCGGCGTACCGCGGCGGGAACTCGCCGTCGTTCCGCAGTGGATGGCCGGCCCGGTGTCAGGCTTACGTGTTTCAGATTCGGCGGCCGAGCGACTGTCTTTTCTCAAAGACCGCAATGCCGCCGAATCTGAAACGCGTAAACCTGACACCCAAGTCCCCAACTCGCTCCAGCACTGCAAACGTGGAATCATTCGCCCTGAGCATCCCGCCGACCCTCCGATGATGAGAATGCCCTCTCAGCAATCCTTGTTGCCGTGTGATAGCAATTCTTACTTGAGTCACCAGTTTCTCGAATACTGGTGAACGCTGCATTTCTCTCGGCAGGAGCAGTCCGCCGGTGTCAGGCTTACGTGTTTCAGATTCGGCGGTCGAACGACTGTCTTTTCTCGAAGAACGCGATGCCGCCGAATCTGAAACGCGTAAACCTGACACCCAAGTCCCCAACTCGGTCCAGGACTTCGAACGCGGAATCATTCGCCCTGATCACCTCGTCCGCCGTCCAATGATGAGGGTGCGACTCATCCGGCGTGCTGTGTGATGGCGTCTCT
>JAQBZS010001076.1 GCA_027622115.1 Planctomycetota bacterium
CGAGCGAAACCCCGGTTGGAGCGTGCAACTCCGGGGTTTCGCTCGTGCCTCGCTCCAACCCCGGCCACCCGGTCCTACTCGGCTGGTTCGTGGTACTTCGCATCGACAGGCCGGATCAGTAAGTTGGCGATCAACGCCACACCGAGCAGAGCCGCCATCAAATACATCGTGGTGTTGTACAACGTGACGGACGGATTCAGCGTGTCCGCCGGTGCGATCTCCATGAGCTTGGCGATGGTGACCGTCTTCCGGGCAATCAACTGATCCAATTCGCTCAACGGCCCGCCAAATGTGTCGGCGAATTTCCCCGGATCGATCCGACTGGCCACGTCGTGAATCGCGTTGCTCAACGAGCGTTCCCGCAACGAAGTGATTGCCAGCGGACCCAACACGCCGGCCGTACTCCAGGCCGTCAATAATCGACCGTGAATCCCGCCGACATACTTCGACCCAAACAAGTCCGCCAGGTACGCCGGGATCGTGGCGAAACCGCCGCCGTACATCGTGAAGATGATCATGGTCGCCGCATAGAACACCACCAGCCATGTCACGCTCGGCGAGGCACTGACTTGATTCGCCGTATAGGGGATCGACAAATACAGCGCGATGCCCAGCACAAAGAAAATCGTGTAAGTCGTCTGGCGACCGCAGTAGTCCGACGCACTGGCCCAGAAGAACCGGCCGACCATGTTGAACACGCTGATCATCAACACGTAAGTCCCGGCGAAAGCTCCATCGACGATGGTCGGCAGCGCCGCGCCGAAAATTTCAGTCATCATCGTTTTTGCGACTCCCAGCACGCCGATTCCCGCCGTCACGTTGAAGCACAACACAATCCACACCAAATAGAATTGCGGCGTTTTCATGGCCGAGTCGATGCTCACGTTGTGCCGCGAGATCATCCGTCGGCCGGTTTGCTGTTCGTCCGGCGGAGTCCAACCGGCGGGTTGCCAGCCCTCGACCGGAATTCGGTAACAGTAGGCGGCGATCAACATCACCAGCAGGTACACCGCGCCCAGCACGCAAAAAGTCTCGGCCACTCCCGTGCTGCCGGTGCCCACGACATAGACGCCCTGGGCTCCCTCTTGAATCATCCGCGTGATTTCGTTGGCACCAACCACCACGACTTCGCGAGACACGCCGTCGACTTCAGCAAAGCGTCTGCCGGATTCCGTACGCAAGCCGATTTCGGTCACCGAACCCAGAAAGTCGGGTGCTCGATAAAACGAAGCGATCAGCGCGTCCTTGAGCGGCGCGCCGATCATCGCGCCGCCGCCAAATCCCATGATGGCCATGCCGGCGGCCATGCCGCGGCGGTCGGGGAACCATTTGATGAGCGTGCTGACAGGCGACACATAGCCGAGTCCCAACCCACAACCGCCCAAAACGCCGTAACCGAGATACAGCAGCCACAATTGGTGCAGCCAAATGCCGGCGGCTCCGACGAAGAACCCACCACCCCAGAGCACCGCGGCCGTGACTCCGACGGCTCGCGGACCTACGCGTTCCAACCACTTGCCCGCGACCGCTGCGGACAGGCCCAGGAAGACGATGGCCACGGTGAAAACCCAGACGACTTGTTTCAGTGTCCAGTCATCGGCGGCACTGGCAGCGACGCCAAGCGTCTTGACGAGTGCGGGATTGAAGATGCTCCACGCATAGACCGATCCGATACACAAGTGAATCGCCACGGAAGCGACGGGAACTTTCCAGCGATTGAAGTCGGGTTCGGCAACGATGCGTTCTTTGAGAAGCGACTGAAACATGGGATCGCACTTTGAAAGGTGATGGAAAGCTCGAATCGCTTTGGTTGGGGTTGAATAAGGTGTGAACGATGAGGATGCCAGCGGGAACGGGATTGAAGGAAGCTATTGCGGCCCGGCTCGCTTTGCCTTTCGGAGTTCATGGAGATCCGCCAAATCCTGCGGCCGAGCGGCGGCCTGCTTTGCACAAATCAAATGGTTGAGAGCGAGATAATTCGCCGGCTCTGAGCCGAACTTTGCGACGACTCGACTTCGCCACATCGTCGAAAACGTGGGACATCCTGCGATCCCCGTGAGGACATCGATCCTCACGGGTGCGACGCCCAACTGAATGTGCCAGCCCGGGTTGGTCAGATCTTCGACCGCATATCCCAGGTCGACACCGAAGAATCCGTTGATGGCCTTAAGCACGCGTTTCGCATTGACTTCCGTGGCGTCAATCAAGACATCCAGATCCTTCGTCGCCCGAGGTCTCGCGTGATGCGCCAGAGCGTGTGCCCCCACGATCAGGTATCTCGCCCCATGGGCATTTAACTCGGCGATGAACTCTTCGAAATCTGGGTACGCCATTGATTCCCTGGGCCTTCAGGCTCGACTCCAGCGCGTCGTACACGGCGAGAACACGTTCATCCGGCGTCATGTCGAACCAGAAACGGAAATCCTCGTCGTCGCACGCGTCGGTAGAGACCTTCTTGACGGTCCAAACACGTCCGTGCCGATCTTTGACTTGCTGGCTGTGCGACATACTTCGACAACTTCTCGTCTCGGTTGAGTTTCACTTGGGAAGTGTAACGTCCCAAGGGTGGCGGGGTTAAACCGCACGGGATTCCGGTGGACTCAACGGAATCCGGTTTGCCCGAGGTCGTGGTCGTCGGAGTGGTCGTCGGAGCGGACCGACCATGCCGGCTATGCCGATTGTCCGATCGTGCGGTTCAGTCTCGGCGGTGGTTTTCGGGCAACATCGTCGTGCGGCGGGCTATGTTTTGGAGTCGCAAACGCCTGCCGCCGTTCGAGCATTCGTAATCGAGAGGACGGCTGGGGTCGGGTGGTTCAAAGTTCAATGTTCGCGGCTTACAGCGTTAGAACAAAGAACACGTCAACCCGCGAACATTGAACTTTGAATCACCCGACCCCTTCCCCCCGCAACTCAAAGACCATCTCTCGCCCCCTTCCAACGAGCCGCGTATGTCGAC
>JAQBZS010001077.1 GCA_027622115.1 Planctomycetota bacterium
TGGAGGACAACGAAACCGCCATCTGGGCGCCCATCGATACCAGAATCACCATTACATCGCAGATCATCCCCAGGGTAACGCCAGTTTCCCTCTATTTGCCCGTGTCGAGAAATCCCGCGGCGATCAAATCGACGACCGAAGATTGGGAGTGGCTGGGACCATTCGAAGTGCTGTCGGTCGGCAACCGCCTCGGATCGCTCGAAGTCATGCAGGCAGACAATATTTCCGCTCGACAGAATAATATTCTGACCCTGCGGGCCACATCGAAGACCGGACAGCCCGACGCCAATGTCGTCGCGCTGCAGAATTACCTCGTCCAGACCAGCTATGCACCGCTGCGAGTCAAGCTGCACGCCCCAGTGCGCAAAAAGGACGCCCCGTAAGGTCATGAAAGTCTGGTACAACCGCATCAGTGAAAGCCGTCGATCGATGGTGGAAGTCGGTGGCACCGAATTTCGCATCGGCCGCGACGACGTCAACGACATCGTGCTCGCCAGCCCGCTGGTCTCACGACAGCACGCCGTCGTGCGCATACAGGACGACCAATTCGAGTTGGAAAATGTTGGGCTCAATAGCTGCCTGGTTGGCGACACGGAAGTGCTGGGCGGACAGACGGCCTCTTTCGCACCGGGCGCGAAAATCCGGATCTGGCCCTACACTTTGTCGTTCGAGACCGAGACGACCACTCGGTTCACACGTTCGGAACTCGAAGCGCATCTGCGCAACGTGATGGCCAATTTGGAATTGCGGATCCACCAGAAGCTGCTCGAGCGACTGGACCTCTACGAGTTCGAAGGCGACCGCGGGGCCAATGAAGACAGCATCCTGCTGCTTGAAAACAATATTGAAGACGTCTGCCGCGAATTGAATGTCTTTGGTCCCGAAAACGAAACGCTGTTGGAGGAGATCACGGGCATCACGTTACGGGATCAACTGGTTAACCAATTGATCATGGAGACGGGTGATGAGGAGGATGTCTTCGATCTGGCTGTACTGACAAGTAACGAGTTCGACGTGCCGGCCACTCTGGTTCCCGAACGTGAAACGGAATTGCACAGCCTGCTTTCTTACATTCGCGAGCAGCTTGAACTTACGGCACTGCCCGATGTGAGTAGCCGGATCCGGGCAATCGAAGAACGGTTCAACGACTCGTTCCACCTGGTTCGTCCACACCTGCATGCCGAGCTGCGAAAATACTTGATCCTGCGGGCGATCAAAAAAGACCTCAAGGACACGGTATTCGGCTTCGGACCGCTTCAAGATCTGTTGCGAGCGCCCACCATCACGGAAATCATGGTCGTGACCAGTGACCAGATCTTTGTCGAACGTGACGGGATCATCGAACGCTCGGGGCGTCGCTTTTTATCGGAGAAAGTTACGGAAGCCATTATCGAAAGGATTGTCTCTCAAGTCGGCCGCCGCATCGACAGGAGCCAGCCGCTGGTCGATGCGCGATTGCCCGATGGCTCGCGCGTCAACGCAATCATTCCCCCACTCGCGGTGAAGGGGCCTTGCCTCACGATTCGAAAATTTCCGATCCAACGACTGACGATGGACGACCTGATCGAATTCGGCAGTATCACCCGGTCGGCCGCCACGTTTTTGCGTGCCGCCGTGATTGATCGTCGCAATATCCTCGTCAGCGGCGGTACGGGTACAGGCAAAACAACGTTCCTGAACATCCTCTCCGGCTTTATTCCCTATAAGGAACGGATCGTTACCATCGAAGACACGACCGAATTGCGTCTGCATCAGGAACACGTCGTCACGCTGGAGTCCAAGCCGGCCAATGTCGAAGGCGTCGGGCAGTATACGATTCGCGACCTCGTCACCAATTCGCTGCGGATGCGGCCGGATCGAATTCTTGTCGGCGAATGTCGCGGCCCCGAAGCGCTCGACATGCTGCAAGCGATGAACACCGGCCACGACGGCTCGATGACGACTTTGCACGCCAACAGTTCAAGCGAGGTTTTGGAACGATTGGAAGTGCTGGTGCTGATGGCGGCGGACCTGCCGGTCATCTCCATCCACCGCCAGGTCTCCTCTGCAATCGACTTGATCGTTCAGATCGACCGGGTGCCAGGGGGTGGGCGAAAAGTCACTCAAATCTCGGAGCTGACCGGCGTCGATCCCGAATCGAACCGAACCAATATCACGGACATCTACAGCGTCCGCGGCAACCAGGGACTTCAACCGACGGGCTATTTGCCAACCTTCGTCGATGTACTCGTAGAGAAAGGGTTGCTCGACCTCGAGTTCCTCTACGGTGAAACTTCCCCGCAAGCGGATCGCAACGGATCTCCGCCCCCAAGCGACCGGCCGTAACAGCCTTTAATTTAAAACAGGTTCTTCCGATGCCCACTCAGGTCGTACTACTGGCCGCTTCGCACGTAGTGATTGCCGTTGCAGCGACGGCATTCGTAGGCGTCGGAACTGCCCTGTTTGCGTATTTCGGAAGACCGTACTACTGGTCGGCAATCACCTATCTCGAGGCGGACTTCACCGACAAGCTGCGCCGGTTGCACGTTTCGACTCGAAACGTCCGCGGCGGTTTGATCGCTTGGTCGGTGGCCGTCGCGGCGTTGTTGCTCGGGTTCTGGTTTCTGGCCGGCAGCCTGGTATTTGCTCTGTTGAGCGCCACATTGCTATCCTGCGGTCCCTGGTTCGTGGTTCGTCGAATGGCGGAGAAGCACAGGCTGAAGTTGGAAGACCAACTGGCCGACGCCATGGTCTCGCTGTCCAGTGCCATTCGCGCCGGTCTTTCGTTGGCGCAAGCGCTCGACGTCTTGGCGGACCAATCGCCGCGTCCGATTAATGCCGAGTTTGCTCGCATTGTTGGCGAATACGAAATGGGTAAACCGCTCGATCGCACGCTGGACGAAGCGAAACAACGTCTCCGCAGCGAAAATTTCGCCTTGTTCGCGGCGGCGCTAATGGCGAGTCGCGAAAGCGGC
>JAQBZS010001078.1 GCA_027622115.1 Planctomycetota bacterium
GACGATTTCGGCAGATGGAAATTGGTCAGCAAACAATCCACCGTGCGGAATTGATAAGGCGGGCGGATGAACAAATCTGTTTCGCCGGTCCAATTCGCGGATGGGTCGCTTTGGATCGCTGCGGACTCCAGGGTGCGGACACTCGTTGTGCCGACCGCAACGACTCGACCGCCGCGTTGTTTGGCGACTTGAATGCGATGAGCAGTGGACTTTGGCAATTCGCACCATTCCGAGTGCATCTTGTGGTCATCGAGTCTTTCGACTGCGATTGGCCGAAACGTGCCGATTCCAACGTGTAGCGTCACGAAGGCATGCGGAACTCCGCGAGCTTCGCATTCGGACAACAATTCCGCCGTGAAATGCAATCCGGCGGTCGGTGCCGCGATGGCTCCCGGTCGCCGCGCGTATTCCGTTTGGTAGCGATTCCAATCGTTGTCGTCGGCCAGTTTGCGACCGATGTACGGTGGCAACGGCACGGTTCCAATCCGATCGAGAATCGTCTGCGGAGCCTCCGCCGAATCGCACTCCGCCTGCCAAATCCCCTCGTGCTCTTCGCGCTGGATCAACGTCAGCGTGACGGATTCGCTGCCCCGATCCGCGTGCGCGGGTGTCAGCGTCAGTGTTTCGCCGGCCAGCAACTTGCCACGAGTCTGCCCGATGATCCGCCAGAGACCCTCGTCGGTGACGCCCACGAACAGCCCTTCCCACTTACCGCCGGTCTGCGCGCGGTGTCCGAAGATGCGAGCGGGGATGACTCGGGTGTCGTTCAGAATCAACAAATCGCCGGGAAACAACAGCTCGGGTAAATCTCGAATCGTCCGGTGCTGGATTTCACCCGACGCTCGATCAAATACCAACAACCGCGACGCTGTGCGGTCGGCGAGCGGCTCGCGGGCCAGCAATTCGGGCGGCAATTCAAAATCGTAATCGCTGAGATCGTGCATGAATCGCTAAACCGGCACACCGACCGCTTCTTCCAGAACCGCCTGCGTTTCGTGATCGCCCACGACAATTTCGAACCCCAGATCCTCGACCATCGCGAAGTCTTCCTGCGCGGACTGCCCTTTGGTGGTGAGGTAATCGCTGACAAACATCGAATTCGCCGCGTAAAGGCCCATCGCCTGCATCGATCGCAGGTTGACTTCTCGGCCGCCCGCAATGCGAATCTCGGTGGACGGATTGGCCAGTCGAAACATGCACAGCGCCTTCAAGCAATACCGAGGATTCAGCGGCGTCGTGTTGGCCAGCGGCACGCCGGGGATCGAAATCAGGAAATTCACCGGGATCGATTCGACGCCGATTTCAGCAAGTTCCAGTGCCACGTCCACCACGTCACCAACGTCTTCACCCATGCCGACGATCAGTCCGGCACACAATTCCAGACCAACTTCGCGAGCCGTCCGCAGTGTGGCCAAGCGATCTTCGAACGTATGCGTCGAGCAGATTTGGTCGTGAAATCGGCGACTTGTGTTGAGGTTGTGATTGATGCGATCGACTCCGGCCTCTTTCAGTTGGCGAGCTTGATCCGGCTCAAGAATCCCGAGGCACGCACAGATGTGGAGACCGAATTCGTCTTTGATTTTGCGGACGGTCTTCGCGACATGCCCGACTTCGCGATTCGTCGGCCCGCGTCCGCTAGCCACGATGCAATACGTGCGCGCGTTGCTTTCGGCCGCCTTCCGAGCGCCGTCGAGCAGCCGCTCTTCGGACAGCATGGGGTACTTGTCGATCGTGGCGTCCGAGACCGCCGACTGAGAACAGTAGCCGCAGTCCTCGGGACACAAACCGCTCTTCGCGTTCTTGAGATAATACAGATGAACTTTCAGCCCAAAGTGCGCACGTCGAACTCGAAACGCGGCCGCCAGCAGCGCCGGCAATTCAACATCGTCCGCGGACAGGATCGAAATGCCTTCGTCGCGAGTCAGTTGATGACCGTCAATGACCTGCGAGGCCAACGTGTCCCAGGAAACCGCTTGTCCGTTCGTGTGCATGAAAACCGTTGCGAAAAAGAAGTGAAGTGGGCCTGTGAATTCAGTTTGGTCGTCTCAAGTTTCTCTGAGCGGCGTGCAGAGTTCCAGTCTCGGAAACATCGTGAAGTTGTCGTACTAGAAAAGCCGTCAGAAACCGCACAACCGATCCGGTCACGGTTAACTCAACTTTTCCGACCGGAACTCGCACAAAGGCTATAGTTGATCGGCGACTGCGTTGCGAGTTGCCGTTTGGGACATCCCCTCGTCTCACGCAGCCCGGCACGGATGAGTCGGGCCGAAGCAACATGACTCCGCCCACGGCGGCATTCGTGGCGTTCATTCATGATGGGGGCATCAACATGCGAGGCATCAGCGGTATTGGCTCGTTGTCTTCCGGTCAAATCCGATCGCTCAATCGGCTTAACGAATTGGCGGGCGAGATTTCCAAGAACAACGAGCGCATCTCGACGATGAAGCGCATCAACTCGGCAAAGGACGATCCATCGGGATTGATCCACGCCAACTTGCTGAGAAGCGAGATCACCGCCGCGCAGGAAGCCTCGTCGAATGCGAGTCGCGCGAGCGCCATGCTGGCCACGGCGGATTCTGCGGTCGGGTCCGTGTTGACCTCGCTCAACGAAGCTCGAACGTTGGCGCTGGAAGCCGCCGGTGGAACGTTGTCCGGTGCGGAAATCGCCGCAAATCAACTTGAGATCGACTCGATCTTGCGCGGCATCAACGTGCTCGCGCAAACGGAATTCGGTGGACGACGATTGTTGGACGGTTCGTCCGGATATCGTGCAACCGGCGTGGACACATCCGAAATCCTCGAAGTCGATGTGTTGGACAAACGGACTGGAGACGACTTTGCCGTCAACATCAACGTCACCACGCAAGCGACTCGGGCAGCCGATAGCTAGTTGTTGTCTGAAATTGAGTTTGGCCCTTTATTTTTAGGAAATTTGGCGAAAATTGCTGCTCG
>JAQBZS010001079.1 GCA_027622115.1 Planctomycetota bacterium
AAAACACGAATGAGTTCCATCTATTTGCTACTTCTTGTAAATTAGTCTCGCTGGGTTAAGGTCTAGAACGACCTCCAACACACATGGAGCAATCGTTTGGCGAATTTCTTCAAAGCACTTCTGCTGCTCGCCCGACTGCGGAGCGGCGTGAATTCTAATTACCGAGCCTTTCACTCCGATTCCATGGATCCCGTAACTCCCCAAGTAATCGCGACGCAATCTTTGCTTGAGGTCGGCAGTGGTCCTGGGATCCGCGCTTTTCGCGTCGGGTTCCGGCTGTTGTTGCGTCATATCAACTCGATCTCCAAAGCAGTTAGCACATTTTGGATGTGGTTTGCGATTCCGTATGTGCCTGATGGCGGCCCGGCGAAATACAGCCCAGTCACCTGGTTTTCCGTTCGGTGAAAAATGGCCGACCCGCTGTCGCCTCCCAATCCAATGGGATCGGAACCCGAGGAAACAATCCGGAGTTGGTTTTCGAACATTGCCACCACCTCGGGATCGTCGTGGTCCATGCCCACAAGCGCATCATAGTCGATGTCATCGACCTCGCCCTCTGAATATCCGCTTGTGCGACCATGTTTGCGGACCAACATGCCGTCCGTGGCTTGGCGAGTCCCGTCAACTGTTCCAATGGAACAGACACGTGCTTCGAATTCGATGTCCGATAAAAGTTCGCCAATGGCCGCGTCCACCTGGTTGCCCTCCGTACCGCCGAGCGTGATTTGCTCGAAGCGGGACAAGTTGGCGAAGTGCTCGGCAAACGAGCCTCCGTCGACCGCCGCGCGCTGGTACAGCGGATCGCCAATGATGGCCGCGTTGACGTTCGCGAACACGTGATTGTTGCTCAAGACGAACGTCGTATCCCTTGCGTCTCCTTCACGAGTCGATCGGCAAAAACAGGCGATCGTCCCCACCGGTCACATCGCGATGGCCGGCACTGATTCCGCCGATGACGGGCCGCTGGTTCTCGCGCCGGTTGGTGGAACACGCAGGCACCGCCGATGCCGCGACTTTCTTTTTTGCGGTTTTGGCTGCGGCTTTCTTTGAAGACTTCTTTGCGGCAGCCTTCTTCGCGGTCTTCTTCACGGCCTTCTTCTTCGCAGCGGACTTTTTGCCGAGGATGAAGGCCGGTTCGGCCTCGATGACGTCAGTGGGAATCCCGTCGATCTCGGCCGGCAACACGTCGCGAGGTGACAGCAAAGACCTTGGCAGTTTCTGCACAACGTAAATGCGAACACAAGAAGTTGTCGTGGATCCGCCCTGAACTTGTTTGCGTCCGATCCCCATGGCATGCACGTTTCGACCGGCCCGGGCGACGGCGCTGCTGACCGACAATGTGGCCCGTCGAGCAAGCACCTTGCCACCGAGCCCCAACTGCAAAAGCTGGCTTCGCAAGACACAATTGGCGGCGCACAAATCGCTGTATTGAGGCATGTTCGTTCTCCAGATGCCTTGAAATCAGCAAGGTCCAAGCGTGGCACTCAAATCATGACGGTGGCGAGATCTTCTTACTCCAGCGAGTCAGCAGTTTGCGTTTTCCCGCGGAGAGTTCTCGCGTCCGCGGCATGTATTCCCACCGGTCCCAGAGTTCTTTCACGATTCGTTCACGAATCGGCTGCGCTCGGATAATCACCTGAAACTCTACGTTCAACTCGAACACTTCCGGATTGCTCATGGCGGGGTAAAGCAAGTGGTAATAGCGCAACACTTCGTCGTAGATCAATTGATAGGTGAGATCGCTTTCGGAGACGTGATCGTAGTTGTCCTCGGGCAAGACTCGGACATTGGTAAAGAACTCCGTCACGGGCGTCGTCTCGCCGTAGGGCGAAAACGAAATCAGGCAGGTGCCGGGTCGCAGCGCGGCCGCCGTGAACAGGGCGTCGCCGCCGGAGCCCACATCCACCACGCTGGGAATCTCGAGCACGGCGTTGTCGTCATTCGCTTCGACGAAGGTGCGGTTGGTCGTCACGAATTGTCGCAACTCAATCTTCGTGCCGGCGGCGGTCGGTTTGCCGCGATGCAGCACTCGCACACGGACCTGCTGGTTTTCCGGTGCGTCGATATAGATGCCCCGGTCGTCCGTTTCGATGGTCGTGTCCACCTCTGTCAGCAACGCCGCACCGGTCTCGTCTTGCCGGATTTCGAAATCACCGCCGGCCACGACGTTGTCCAGGTCGGGCGTGAACGGGATGTCGACCATGCCGCCTTGGCTCTCGTAAGCAATGCGGTCGTACTTAATCGGGCCGATACGCCGGACTTCGCCTGAATCGCCGGGCGAACGCACAAACAGAGCCAGCGGCCCGACGTTGACTTTTTCCAGCGACTCGTTCATTTCCGGAACGGCGTTAATCATGTCCACTGACACGACCCGCTTTGTCGTGTCGACCGTGAAGGGAGCTGGGTTCAACTGGAAGCTGGTGTGGTCATGCATGATTTGTGCCGCCGAACCAAGGCGTCGGGCCTGCGGCAAGGATTGCATGGTCCCAGGCTGCCAGGTTCCCACGGTTCCGAGCGACTGGCCGTATGCCGGATTGCTTGTCGTGCGGCCTTGTGCAAAGTCACTGGCCAATTGGGACTGGCTGATTCGCGGAGCCAACACATAAGTGCAAAATCGAACGAACAGACCCAGCCCGTTTATCTTGGCATCACGAAACGCCTGCATGACGGGGGAGTCGAAGTCACCGATGGTCAACACGTCGGGCATCACCACCGCGTGCCAAGTTGCCGCGAACGCGGTGAAACCAGATGTGCCGAGATTCCGGCGAAGCACCCACCGCGAATAAAAACGAGTCGGGCGACCGGTGATGAGCCTCTGTCCGCCCTTTGACAGAGAAATCTCGTTGGCGAAGATTTGCGTGCCCAATGTGCCCTCGGGATCGACGTCGACCATGACGGCCTGATTGAGCTGAAACGCCGACCCGATGCTTGCGTCGTTTCCGGCGTCCTGT
>JAQBZS010001080.1 GCA_027622115.1 Planctomycetota bacterium
CCAAATCTGAAATGCGTAAGCCAGACCCCGATCCCCCAAAACGTGACAAACTCGAACTTAGGACAGGCGGTATACGACCTTGCCGGACATCGACACATTCATTGAATTGATCCGAGACCGTCGGAACCAAGAAGCGTTGGACATGCTCAATGCGTCGCAGGCACTGGCCACGGCGCGTACGAGTCGATCGGGACAACTTCACGGCGCAACGCCACTTCATTGGGCAGCGCACCGCAACGCCATTGAACTTTGTCAAAGGCTGATCGAATTGGGTGCGGACGTGAACGACTCGGCAAGTGATTGGTGGTTGACGCCGCTCTCGTGGGGTGCCGACGCGGGGAGTGCGGAAGCGGTGGAGTTGCTGCTGAAGCACGGTGCCGACGTCAATCAGGATGCCATCGTGGGAACGACTGCCCTCCACGCGGTTGCCATGGGAGGTTCATCCCAAGGCAAAGGCAATCCACAAGCGTACGAAAGAACCACAGAAGTACTGATCGCCCACGGCGGCGACATCAACCGACGGACTGATCAGCAGCGAACGCCGCTGGATGATGCGATCGCGAACGCGAATGACTCGGTCGTGGCGGTCTTGCGAAAGCACGGCGCACAGGTTTCCAACATGCCTTCGAAACCGCACGGTTTTCAGTCATGAAGCGATGTCTCGAAATCTTCTCATCGTAGCGTCACGATTGACCGGCGATCGCCGCCAGCCCCGCCTTCATCACGCGTTCGATCGCATCCACGTCATACACGCAGCCGCCCCAGGTGCCGCCGCCCGCTTGTTGCAGCAGCGCCCACAATCGGGTGTCGTCCGGCAAGTCCGGGTCCGGCGACAATGCGTCGGCACCGGTTGCATCGGGTCGCTCGGCCAAGCGACGCGCACCTTCGTCGGCGGAAAACTGCGAGTCACCTTCACCGATGAAGTCGATGGACCCGGTCAATTCGTTGCAATCCACGACGATGCGAATCAAGTCGCCGTCCCGCAACTTACCGACAGGCCCGTCGGCGAGTGCTTCCGGACCGACATGGCCGATGCAGGCGCCCGTCGACACGCCGGAAAACCGGGCGTCGGTAATGACGGCGACATGCTTGCCCCAGTCGAGATAACGCAGGGCGGACGTAATCTGATACGTCTCTTCCATGCCGGCCCCCAGTGGCCCGCGACAAATCAGCACCACGATGTCGCCCGGTTGCACCTTGGGTTCCGCCAATCCTTTGATGGCTCGAATGGCGTCCCGTTCCGTCTTGAAGACGCGTGCTCGACCGGTTTTGCGATACACGCCGTCGTCATCCACGACGGTCGGATCGATGGCCGTGCTTTTGATGACCGAGCCTTCGGGAGCGATGTTGCCGACGGGAAACGTCACCGTGCTGGTCAATCCGCGTCGGCGCGCGGATTCCGGCGTCATGATCACGTCGTCCGCGTCGATGCCGTCTTTTTCGCGGAGGATTTCGCGAAAACTCGCGCGACGCTCCGAACCTTCCCACCACTCCAACACATCGCCCAACGCATGACCGGTTGGCGTCATCGCATCGAGCTTGAGCAATCCGAGCGTCCGTAGATGCAGCATGATTTCCGGAACGCCACCCGCCAAAAACATTTGCACGGTCGGATGTCCCACCGGCCCATTCGGCATGACATCGACGATTCGCGGAACCTGCCGATTGATGCGGTTCCAGTCATCGACGATCGGCCTTCGCAAGCCGGCCGAAAACGCGATCGCCGGAATGTGCAGCAACAGGTTGGTCGATCCACCGCAGGCAGCGTGAACGACCATCGCATTCTGTAACGCACCTTCCGTGAGAATGTCGCTCGTGGTAATGTCGGCGCCTTCCATCTGCACAACCGCGCGAGCCGATCGCGTGGCCATTTCGAGCCACACCGGCTGGCCGGACGGAGCCAGCGCGCTGTGCGGCAACGACATTCCCAGGGCTTCCGCCACGACTTGCGATGTTCCGGCCGTGCCCAAGAATTGGCAGCCGCCACCCGGCGACGCGCACGCGCGGCAGCCCATGTCCGCTGCGTACTCCAGCGTGATTTCACCCTTCGCAAACCGAGCACCAATCGACTGGACTTTCCCGGCATCCTCGCCGGACGTCGGCGGCAGCGTGACTCCACCAGGCACGATGATGGTGGGGATCGACGGCTGAGCCGCCAGGGCCACCATCATGGCGGGCAGACCTTTATCACACGTGGCCACGCCGATGACGCCGCGCCGCGTCGGCAGCGATCGAATCAGCCGTTTGAGCACGATGGCCGCGTCGTTGCGATACGCGAGGCTATCCATCATGGCCGTTGTGCCTTGCGAACGACCGTCGCACGGGTCGCTGACGTAACCGGCAAACGGCAGACGTTCCAGCCGATCGAGTTCTTCGGCGGCGGCCTTCATCAGCAGACCGACTTCCCAATGGCCCGTGTGGTACCCGAGTGCGATCGGCTTGCCGTCCTCACCGCGAATGCCGCCTTGCGTGCTAAGGATCAAGATTTGCTTTCGCAGCAGTTGGTTAGGATCCCATCCCATGCCCGCGTTCTGCGACATGCCGAACAGATCGCCGCTGGGACTATCACGGAGCATGTCGTCATCGAACGGCAGTGCTCCGGAAGGTCCAACGGAATTCGTGGCGATGTCGAACACCGATGACCCGACTGCGTCATCCATTAGCGCTGAAATTGCTTGGTTCATTTTTACGGCGATCGAGGTGTGTGTTGCGGTAGTGGCTCCGACATCGCAGTGAGTTGTACGGAGTTTTTATCGAACCGGGCAGCCAGTGCAGCGGTTTTCTCGGCCAGTGCGAGATGACACGTGCCGATTCATGGCAGCACTCGCGTCGAATGCGATTGATCGCGAAAATTGGTGGTCGGGCTGGGTGCTGAAATCTCGTTCTCAGCTGCCGAATTCTTTCCTGCGGGAGCACTGGCTCGCAGAGCTTGAGTCAGCGAGAATCC
>JAQBZS010001081.1 GCA_027622115.1 Planctomycetota bacterium
GAAAATCCTAGATTGCCAAAATCGGTCGCAGAACTTCTGGGACGCCGCACTAGATTCAAGATACGCACGCAGTCTCCCGCTGCGAATCAGATCTTTGAACCTCTCAATCTTCCCGTCGCACGTGTCGATCAACTTTCGATATTTCCAATCTCGTTCGAGCCACGGGTCGCCATCCAATTGTGAGAGATTCCTTGCACTCTCAATCGCTGCTCGGTGAATAGCCGTATGCATTCGGCGAACTCTTCCCGAATGCGTTCGGCGAACTCTTCTCCGCATTCGCCGCCGTATCCGTTGTGTCTCAGATTCTCTTCAAACCCGTGCCCCAATTCGTGCGCGACGGCCGCAGGTTCTTCGCAGTCGCGTGGAAGGTAGAGGCCGAGAATGCAGACTTGGTGCGGTGGATCGATGACGGAGCCGTTTGGCCGGGCGATTCCAAGCCGCCAGCCAAGATTGACTCGCAGTCATCGCAAGTCGAGATCGCACACTCGAACCACTGGTCGCTCCAACCGAGACACGTCGTGGAACCGCCTGATGTCAGTCGTGCTCGCTGGCAAGGATCTGCGATTGATCGGTTCTTGGAGGCCAAACGAGAGGCGGCATAAGTCACCGCAGCCGAACGCGCCGATCGGCTGACGCTGATTCGTCGGGCCACGTTTGACCTCACCGGGTTGCCGCCAACACCCGAAAACGTGCGAGCATTTCTTCAGGACGCTGATGCCGATCCCATCGCGTTCGCGCGTGTGGTGGATCGGCTGCTGGCGTCGCGTCATTACGGCGAGCGACAGGGGCGAAACTGGTTGGATGTCGCTCGGTACGCGGACACGCAGGGGGAGCGTAAGCCTTCGATTCAATTGTGAATTCTTCTTTGTCGATTGACGCCATGAAGTTCGACGTTCCCTCTATCACGCGCCGCGATGTGCTCGCATCATCCGCTGCTGCCGGCGTCGGTGCCATCGCCAGCAATCTTGTGCCGCACGGACACATCGCCTCGGCCGGTGAACGCGCCGGTCACCACGCGGCGAAGGCTAAGCACGTCATCGTGCTCTACATGTCCGGCGGCTTCTCGCACGTTGACACGTTTGATCCGAAGCCTCGCTTGATTCGTGAACACGACGTTTCGATTGGCCCCGAATTGACGGCGGCCGTTTCGTCACAGCCCAAGGTGGAGCGATTCCTCAAGGCACCGTTGTGGCAATTCCGACGCAACAAGAAGTGCGGCACGGAAGTCAGCGATCTGTTTCCGCACATGCGAGACATGATGCACGAGGTCGCCTTGATTCGTTCGATGCACTGCGACCACCGCGATCACGGCGAGGCGACTCTTCAATTGCACACCGGCAGCACGGGCTTCGCCATGCCAAGCCTGGGGGCGTGGCTGAGCTAGGAGTGATGCTAACTTTCGCTCGGCCTCTAAACTTTTCGCGTCTGTCATCAGGATACCTGCCTTCAAGCTTGTCTTCGTTCTTATCAGTCTTATCAGATCGCGTTCATTCTCTGAAAACGCGGAAGAATTCCCAGCGATACTCGGCGGGATTCTCTTCTCAAAGAACGTTTGCCGAGATGGGGCGGACACCAAAGATCAACAACATGCGAGGCCGCGACCACTGGGGCCAGTGCTGGAGTGCCGCTCTGTCCGGCTGCGGCATCAAGCAAGGTGTCGTTTACGGCAGCACGAACGCCCACGGCACGGACGTCGCCGAGAACCCGGTCAGCGCGGCCGAGTTCTTCGCCACGGTGTTCAACGCACTGGGCATCGATCATCAGAAGTCGTACATCGCGCCCGACGGACGACCGGTGACGCTGACGCCGTACGAGACGAAAGCGGTGAAAGAGGGACTGGCGTGATGCGGGATTTGTCATTTGTCATTTGTCATTGGTCATTGGACGACAGGGTCTGTAGCACTTGCAGACTCACCGACAATCGACGACCGCTGCTCGTCTTCATCGCGTTGAGCGCCGTCGCCCTTTCCGCGAGTCGAATCGCCAGCCGCTATCCCCTGCGGCATCGAAGGTCCGTCAGTCCGAGGCGTTGTCGAGTTCCGTCAGAGCCGTGTTGATGATCTCCAGCCACGGCTGCTGATCTGCGGTCGCCCAATCGCGGTCGATCAGCGTCTGCATCGCGTCCCGAGCCACAGTCAGATGCTCGGCCGCCCGTTCCGGTTCGACACGTGACATCTTGAACCGGCTGACAACCACGTCCGACAGGCTCTGCGGGGTTTCTCCGAAGTGCTCGACAATTCGCTCGCTGATTTCCAGCCCGCGACGGAACGCCTCCAGAGCCGCCTCACGACGACCTTCCGCCACTTCCACGTCACCGACATTGTCCAGTGAGACGCTCAGGTCGCGGAGGCTCTGCGGGGTTTCTCCGAAGTGCTCGACAATTCGCTCGCTGATTTCCAGTTGCTCGCGGTATTCCGCCAGCGCCGACTCACGGTCACCTCGCTCAAGGTGCAAATCGCCCAACCACCTCAGTGACTGCTGAAGCTCGCGGATCAGCGTCTTCGAATCTTCCGTTCGCGTGTGCAGCCGACGAGCAACCTCGACCGCTGTCTCTCGCAGTTGCAGCGCATCGTCAAATGCGCCGCATCGTTCCGCAGATTCCGCGGCCGTTCGTAACCAGTCGAAGTGTTCTTCCCGCAAGTCAGCATCCAGCAGACTCAGCGCGTGCCGGGAATGCTGCAGCGCGGATGCCGGATCGTTGTCCGCCAGTTCGGCTTCGGCCTGAAGCTGGAACGCCTCCGCCACGCGAACCGGATCGACCAGTTCCGTCTGGGTGAGCCGGTCGATCGCCTGAGCCGCGCGCCGCAAGGCGGAACGCGGCCGATCCTGCGACAACAGACCCCGAGCTTCCCGCAACAACTCAACTGGATCGGTCGAGTCGGACGGCATGACCGAAGTTTCGTCGGCAGCGGGCCGCGATGTCACACGATCTGCATCAGCCAACTG
>JAQBZS010001082.1 GCA_027622115.1 Planctomycetota bacterium
CCTCCGGGCCTGACCGAATCCCGTAGCAGAATCCGATTCAGGGCCGAAGGCCCGGCACAGCCTCTGCCGGGGCCGTGAGACCCCGGTCGAATGCGAGTTAAAGAAATGCGATTGTATTTCAACGAATTCATGCAACTGCCGAGACCATCATGACCACTTACGCGACTCAGCAACTGTCGTCCGCACAAGTTCCCGCCGAATTCCTTAAACAGTCCGTGCTACGCCAACGGTTCCTCGCGGCGCGCGAACGCGCGTGCGTTCACGCAGGCACCATCGCACGTTGGATCGGCGGGCCACGTTTCCAAGATGCGTTCGGCATTTTGATGTACCACCGAGTCATATCGCATCTTCCGGAATCGTGCCCGCCCACTTGGAACGTGTCGCCGGAGCGGTTTCGCAAACAGCTCAGCGGACTGCTGAACCGAGGACTTCAACCTCGTTCTCTCAGCCACGTCTTGAATCGGGCACGCCGAGGAGAAACCATCGAACGCAACGTCTTCGTCGTTACGTTTGACGATGGTTACGAGAACAACTTCACGCATGCGCTGCCGATTCTGCGCGAGTTGCATATTCCGGCAACGATCTTCCTGGCGACCGCCTACCTTGGCCGATCGGAACCGTTTCCATTCGACGACTGGCCGCTGAAAGGGTCCGAGCAAGTCCCGCCGGAATCGTGGCGAGCCCTTTCGGAATCTCAATGCGATGCGTTGCTCGACAGCGGGTTGATCGAGTTCGGTTCGCATACGCACACACACGAGGACTTCCGCGGTCGACCGGGGGCACTCGTCGAAAATTTGCACCAATCCGCTGAATTCCTGCGGATGCGATTTGGTATCGAGTCACCGACTCTTTCGCTTCCGTACGGCGGCGAACGGCAGGGCTTCTCGGGTCCGGATTTCTCCGCAATCGCAGAAACGGCGGGACTCACCTGCTGCCTCTCCACGGAGCAACGGCTGGCGACGCGTCGAGAAACACCGTTCACATGGGGTCGATTCATCGCGGAGCAATGCGATTCGTCAGCCACGTTGATGACAAAACTAAGCGGCTGGCCCGAAACGATTCGTGCGATTTGGCAACGGCTGAAACAAACGTAGGCCGGAACAAGCTCTGCCCAGTTCCGGCCTCGTTTAGGGTACTAAGAAAGAGTCAGGACCATTTCCTGCCTCAAGCGTGTCAAGTTACAACGCAATGTTGGCGCCTACCATTCGGGGATGACGTTGCCGTCGTTGCGATTGGCGAGGTTCTGTAGAATCGTGAAGTTCAAGTTGTCGGTAACAAACCGCACGGAACCGTCACCAAGGCAAACCTGTGCACCGCCGGTGTGGGCGGATTGAATCGGCTTGTTGGAACCGTGATTGGTGCATGTTCCCAGAGAACAAGTGCCGCTGTAGGTTTTATAGCCAACGGCATAGCGGACGGTCGTCAGATTGAACGTACGGTTATCGCCATTCCAACCACCAGCACCAGCGTTGGCAGGATTCGGAGCGCCGGTACGATCGCAACCCATCCAGCAACCGTATTGCGTGCCGCTGCGAATGTCGATGTTGGCCGTACCGTTCTTGCCCCAGTCGGACTGCTCGCCGATCATGATCACGTTCGTCGTGCCGTCGGTGATGTCGCGGATGCGGATGTTTCCGCCCGGAACCAGGATACCCGCATTGGAGACGATACCGTGTTGGCCGCTGACTGCCTGCCAGTTGGTTGCCCCGGAAACGCCCATGTACGACGCCAAGCCGACGCCTTGGGGAGCACTACCACTTCCATATCCCAGACGAGGCAGTGGGCTCGATGGACATTCCATGTAGGACGGCATGAAGTTGTTCAGCACGGGGCCGTTCACCGGAGCCGCAATCGCCTATCCAACATATGTCTGGTTGAAATCGAGCGCCTTAAATAAAGACCACGCCTTGTTCGGACTGGGGCAGGATTGAAATCCAGAACGAATTACCCCAACCACGATGACGAGTGCCGGGAGGGAACTGGCTGAATGTGTCGTGGTAGTTGTGCAGCGCCAAGCCAATCTGCTTCATATTGTTCTTGCAACTCGATCGACGAGCTGCTTCGCGGGCCTGTTGCACGGCCGGCAACAGCAACGCCACCAAGATCGCGATGATGGCGATCACCACGAGTAGCTCAATGAGTGTAAAACCGCTTTTTCGTCTGGTCCGCATGTGTAAAACTCCCAAGTATGTGAAGAGGTGAAAGATTGCCGCATCCGAGTACTGAGTAACGCGAATACTCGACACTGTCACCGGACAACTCGAGTATTGGCCTTTCACAAGTCCAGCATGGATGGTCAGTGTGAAGTTTTCGAATTTTGGCGACCACAAACATTCGGTTTGCCATGGCGGCGATCCGGCCAAGGCTCAAACAAAAAAAGGACGCCCGTATTAAGGGCGTCCATTCTTCAGGCTCAACTTCTCAATCGTCCTGACTACTTCTTCATGTCAACGTCAAAGGGATCATTCTTTCCCTCTTTGACGACAACCGTCAAACCGCTGGTTGAGGCGGTTTGGTAGCGGATTGGAATATTCCCTGGAGCCGTGGTTCTTGTCTTTGTCGCAGTCTTGGTTGTCATGTCGGTGGGGATTTCAGCAGCCGCCGGTGAAATGAAGACTTTGTAATTTCCGACTCGCAATCCACCTTCGCCCGTCTCAACTTTATAGGCACCGTCGTCGCCGATTTCAGCGCTCGCCGCCGCGCCGGTGTCGTTTTCGAAGTTAATAATTCCCCCAGCCACAGCTGTGCCGTTGAAAGTCACCTTGCCGCTGAGCTGACCAATGACCGGCGGCGTAACCTTCTCACCGCAACCCAGCATCAGGCAGCAACCTAAAACCAGAAACGTTCCGGCACGGAATCCTCGAACAATCATTCTGATGGCCTCCTCGTTTATTCTTATGTTGTGAAGTAAAAAAAGAGGCAGGACCATTTCCTGCCTCAAGAGT
>JAQBZS010001083.1 GCA_027622115.1 Planctomycetota bacterium
GCTATTGGCGATCCAGCGCAAGCCGGCGACCGGGGGTTGAGCCACGCAACATCGTGCGTGATGATCTCTAACAATTGGTGCCGAAGTGAGTTGGAGTTTGTCACATTTGAGGACTTGGGGGCCAGGCTTACGCCTTTCAGATTTGCGGGGTGACGTTATTTTATGAAACCAAGATCCTACGTCCGCCAAATCTGAATGACGCAAGCCAATCCCCGAAATCACAGAATACCGTCGCCACGCGAACGAGGAGAGTTTCAATGAGTCAGTTCCAACCGCACTTCGAACGCGGTCCATCGATTTCGCGCACTTGCAACACCGCGCACATCGTCGTGGCGATGGCAATCGCGAGTTTCGCGATCCCGTTGGAACTCCGGTCGGAAACGCCGTCCGTGTCTTACGTGTTTCCCGCTGGTGGCCAACGCGGCACGACCGTCGATGTGCATGTCGGCGGGCACTACCTGTACGAGGGTTGTCCGTTTCGGATGCGAGGCGAAGGCGTTAAGGCCTCGCCGCGAATCACTCGCACCGATGACACCAAATGGTTCGAGGGTCCGGTCATTCCCATGCCGGCCTCGCAAAGAGGCGAGGATTACCCGATTGATTACGCCGGGCGGATCGAGATTGCCAAGAACGCGGAACTTGGTGTGAGAACTTGGAACGTGTGGACGTCGCAGGGCGTCACGCCGGGCATGAAATTCGTCGTGGGAGATCTGCCGGAAACCATTGAGGACGAAATCGATGGTCGCCCCATTCCCACGCAGGTTTCCTTGCCGATCACGATCAATGGTCGCATTTTCCCGCGAGAAGACATCGACATCTGGACGTTCGACGTCAAACAGGGTCAGGTTGTCACGTGCGAAGTCAACGCGGAACGTCTTGGATCCCCGCTGGATTCGCGGATCGAAATCCGAGACCCGAGCGGGCGGCACGTCACGGAAAATACCGATACCTACGGCAAGGATTCGTTCGCGCATTTCGTGGCTGCGGCGAGTGGCACATATTCGATCTCGATTCATGACGTCGAATACGGCGGGCTGCAACATTACGTCTATCGACTCACGATTCGCACCGGCCCGTATGTCAGCCATGTGTATCCACTCGGCGGGCAACGCGGTTCGACGGTAGCGGCGCAATTGCACGGACCGGGTCTGAATGGGCAACCCGCAACCGTGGCGATCCCCCAGACCGCTGGGACGGATTACCGACATCGATTTAACGTTGCGGGACAAGCGGATTCGCTGTTCCTTGATGTGGATGATCTCGCCGAACTGGTCGAGCCCAACGGCAAGCACGCGGCAATCACATTCGAGTCGCCGTGTGTGTTGAACGGTCGCATTGATCAGCCCGGCCAGATTGACCGCTGGAGTTTCGCGGCGAGCAAAGGCGACCGCCTGGAATTCGAAGTACGAGCCAGCCGGCTGGGTTCGCGGCTCGACAGCATCCTGCGGATTCTCGACGCCGAGGGAAAAGTCGTGGGCCAAAACGACGACCTAAAGGCTGGCGTCACGGATTCGAAACTCGCGTTCGCGGCTCCGACCGACGGGAAATTCGTGGTGGAAGTCAGTGACCGAATCGCGACTCGAGGCGACGAACGCTTCGCGTATCGGCTGCGAGTCGCCCCGCCGAATCCAGTCGTCGAACCCGGATTCCGCATCTTCCTGCCGGGCGACACTGTCACGGTGGAACGGGGAAAAGAGGTGAAAGTGAAAGTCGATCTGGTACGGATCGGTGGCTTCCAGGAAGAGGTGCAACTTCAGATCGAAGGTCTGCCGAAAGGTGTCACCGTTGCGGGTGACAAGATCGCTGCCAAACAGGCCACGACGCAGTTGACCTTCAAGCCCGACGAAACCGTCAAGATCGGACTGTCGAAGCTCAAGATCACCGGCAAAGGGACGATTCCTCCACCGAAGTCCGATACCAAACCGGCGAAAAAGAATGCCAAACCTGCAGAAAAGAAGCCCGAAACAACGGTCGAGCCCGCCGGTACGCCGATCACGCAAACGGCAGTGGTCCGCACGGCTCAGGGTGAGTCCGTGATTGATGACGTGTTATTGCACGTCTCGATGCCCACGCCGTTCAAGTTCACTGCGGATTTTGAAACACGCTACGCCAGTCGCGGCACGGTTTACTTTCGCAAATTCCAGCTCGACCGAAACGGTTTTACAGGCCCGATTGAACTCAGCTTGGCCGACCGGCAGGTCCGGCATCTGCAAGGCGCCACCGGCCCCAAGCTGCTGCTCGGCCCCGAAGTGAAGACCGAATTCGAATACAACATCACGCTGGCATCGTTCATGGAAATCGGCCGAACGTGTCGGGTTTGCATCATGCTGGTCGGTGTCGTCCAGGACAAAGACGGCTCGAAACACAAAGTCAGTTTCAGCTCGAATGCCCAGAACGATCAAGTGATTGTGCTCGTCGACCCCACGCAGTTGAGCGTCCGCAGTACCCCACAGTCGATGACCGCGAATCCCGGAATGACTTCACGGATCCGAGTCGATGTGCGTCGCGGGTCGCAACTGGAGGGGGACGTGGAAGTGCAATTGATTGCACCGACGCACATACACGGCATCACGTCGTCACCCGTTGTTGTTCCGGCTGGTAAAACCCACGCCGAATTGGATCTCACTTTTGCAAAGGACGCTGTTGGTCCGTTGAACATGCCGCTCACTCTACGCGCCCGCATGCTTGATCAACGCGGCTTGCCGGTGATCGGCGAGGCACCTCTGGAGTTGGTCCAGCCTTAGTTCGAGTTCGAGAGGTCACATGGGGGATCGGGGTCTGGCTAGGGTGTTGAAAAATTGGGATTGACCCGGTGATCTGCGGCTTTTCGCTTGCGCAGGTTTTGAACAGAGGATGGCTGGGGTCGTGTGGTTCAAAGTTCACCCCACCGTTTTCTATGTGCTCTCCACCGGCCCCGTGCCGGTGGAAGCCACGACTGACAAGCT
>JAQBZS010001084.1 GCA_027622115.1 Planctomycetota bacterium
TCAGTCTCAAGCATGCGTGTGGGTCTTGCCGTCGCGAAGTGAACAACGTCCAAGCGTGAGCTGGAGCCCGCTTCGGCCAATCGAGACCGCCATCAACGGTAAACAGACTACCCCCCTTGGTCTAGCCATTCCGACGCTGACACGTTCACTTCTTGCTTGGACCGGATGTTCGAATCTCGCGATTGTGCGAGAAGCTATCTGAAATAAGGGGTCAGACCCTCTCCGGCGTCACGTTTTCGTCGGTATTTAGCGACGCCTCGAAAGGGTCTGACCCCTTTTCAGATAGCTTCTACGAATCCGCTGCGTCGAACCGCAGCGGATTGTCGGATTTTGGATCGACGACTCTCAGGGAAATGCGACCGTCCAGCAAGTCCGTGAGTAAGTCTCCACACACTTCGCTGCGCCAACCTTCCCGCAACTTCGGCAAAGCGCGATTCGACTTTCCAGACAGAAACCAGCGGATCAAGTCGCGAATGTCTGCGGAAGTCCCCACCAAGGGCGGGGCAACGTTCAATTTTGCACATCGATCCGCCAGAGCGAGACTCAGCAGCTTGGTCAGGACTTGCTCCTCGGAGACCGAATTGTCCTTGCGATTTCGGATCGTCCTCGGCAGCTCTTTTTCGGGAATCGCGAGGGCATGCTCCACCGCGGCCAGAATTGCAGCGGCGCACTCGCGAAACTGGGGCCGCTTCATGTCGCGGTTCCCCAAGACCTCGTGGACACTGGCCGGTTGACGCTGAGCAAGATCGATCAACAAGTCGTCTCGCAAGATGCGCCGCAGCGGGATGTCTCGACGACGTGCTTCGGAATCTCGCCATTTCGACAATTCCATGGCGGTGGCCAAAGCGCGGCGGTCCAGCCGATGGATTCCCGAAACACGCTCCCAGGGCGGACGATCGAATTCGGCCCCATTCTGGACGATCAGCCGCCGACACTCGACTTCGCACCATTCCGTCCGATTCAGGCGTTGCAGCGTCTGCGTTTGTTGGTCCCATACGGCGAGTAGGAATTCCACGTCGTCCAGAGCGTAGTCCAATTGCTTGCTGCTGAGCGGTCGGTACTTCCAGTCGGCTCGCGTCTGGCCGGATTGCACGCGTTTTCCGAGCACGCGATTGATGAGCGTCGCGTAGCCCAACGGATAGCTGGTTCCGATCAACCCTTCCGCCAACTGCACGTCGAACAGCCGTTGAGCCTCAAGCTGAGCATGCACATAACAGAACCGAATTTCGGCCTGTCCCCCATGAACGACGATGGTGGTCGTGTCGTCGGCCATGATCTCCCACCAACGTCGCAAGTCCGTCACGGCGAATGGATCGACAGCCGCGATGCGGTCGGACGTGGCGAATTGCAGCAAGCAGAGCTGCGGATGGAACGTGTGTTCCGAAATGAATTCCGTGTCAAAAGCGACGACACCACGTTCGACGATGTGGTCGCACAAATCGTCGAACTCATGCTGCTGGATGATGAGTCGGTTCGAGTTACTTTCGGAGTGATCCGATGTCACGGATTGCAAGCCTAAAAGAGTGAAGGTGGATTTCGGCCATTGAGGATAGACATCCCGGACGCAAGACGGGAGATCATTCCATCCCCGGATTCAAAAAGGCCGTGATTTCATCTTGTTCCCAAACTCCTGCTTAGGGTCGGCGAAACAATACGTGCAACGAGTCATGGCGAACTCTAACGCGACGGCGTGGCTGATCTGTGCGGCATCTCGTCGGTCGTTCCTCGTCTTGCCCTTGATTGCCAGGGCGGGCTGCTCTGAATTCCTCTCGCCGCAAATGCGGACGTTTTGTTACCATTCATCCTCACATCGCCATTAAAGGATGACTGATAACATTATGAGAACAACAGCCTATCACGCAGAGCTCCTTAACGAACTCTTCCGCAGACAGAAATTCGCGACCATCGAACAACTCAAACTCGCCCTGGGGACCGACGTCGAAATGACCGTCTTCAGGAAGCTCAGACAGCTCGAATACCTCTCGAGCTACTCGCATCGAGGCAAGTTCTACACGCTCAGCAGCATCCCAAACTTCGACAAGCACGGACTCGCAAGCATCGACGACGTCCGCTTCTCATTGCTCGGAACACTCAAGGCCACGCTCCTTGAGTTCGCTAAGAACGCCGATGCGGGATGCCTCGTCCACGAACTCAAAAATCGGCTCGGAGTGGAAGTCAAACAGACCTTGTTGGGACTCGTTCGCGGCGGCCAATTGCATCGGGAACAGATCGACGGACGCTGGTGGTACGCCTCGCCGAACGCGAAGGTCAAAGCCAAGCAACGGCGAACCAGAAAGCTCCAAGACTCCACTGACCACCACGTCTCGCCCGAGGTCTCCGACGAAGTCAAAGCGGGACTCGTGCTGTTTTTCAGCCTGCTCGATGAGCGGCAGCGACGCTTGTACGCCGGGCTGGAATCGCTGCGGGCCGGGCCGGGCGGGGACCAGCAGATCGCCAAGTTGCTCGGGCTCGACCCGTCCACCGTGGGGCGCGGACGCCGGGAACTGCTGAAGGGCGACGTGCAAACCGGGCGGCAACGCAAGCAGGGGGGCGGTCGCAAGCCGGTAAAAAAAAACGACGCAAGTCATCGAAGCCATCCGGCGGTTGATGCAACACGATCAGGCCGGCGACCCGGTCACCGGGATCAAGTGGACTCGCAAAACGACCGCGAAGATCGCCTTCCAATTGAAGCAGTTGGGCATCAACGTCAGCGACCGCACGGTGGCCAAACTGCTGGAGCACTTGGGGTTTTCGCTGCGAGTCAACGCAAAGAAGAAGTCCAACGGCGTGAAGGATTCGGCGGAGCGCGACCGGCAGTTTCGCTACATCGAGGACATGGTGAGAATTCGGGAAGTTATTTTTTCGCGAGCCCTAAGTTCGAGTTTGTCACATTTTGGGGGATCGGGGTCTGGCTTACGAATTTCAGATTTGGCGGTCGT
>JAQBZS010001085.1 GCA_027622115.1 Planctomycetota bacterium
AGGAACTTTGAACCACCCGACCCCAGCCACCCCTTGCACGAAACCTGCGCCAAAGAATTAAGGGCAGGTGACTTTTGCAAATCACCGGCCCGTGATGGATTACCGATTTGAAACTCCGACGTGCTTAACCACGGTCGTCGTCGCGTTTCTTCGTTCGACGTTTCCCGAGACGTGACAGCCACCGTGAGGCTCGTTCGACCAGCAATGGGGCGACCAAGGCACCAGCGGCACTCGGATCGGTGACGACGACCGCGTCGTCCACGCTTTCCAGACTGGCCACGGCTTCCTCCGCCTTCAATTCTACCTCGTGTTGCCACCACTCATCCCGACTGGCCCAGTCCGACATCACATCGTCCAAGTCGCCGTCCACGCTGGGATCGACAGGACTTGTCTGCTCGTCGGCGGGAAGGCCGGTTGTTTCGATCGCGGCAGTTTCATCGATTCGCAACTCGCGTTCGGTCGCCGCCAAATCCACGTCGAACGTGGCGGATGCATCGCCGAATTGTGCGATCGAATCGATACTGAACGAAGCCACTGCCACGACGTCTTGCTCGTCCGCGGGTTCGGTCGCGGGCAATTCCGGCGATTCCGGTTGCTGCATTTCGACATCGTTCGACGTCACCGTGAGAATCGTCGGAGCCAACCAATCCGTCCACACGCCCGCGATCATCGTTCGTGCCCAGACCTTGTATTGGCCGGGAGCGAATTTGGACTTGGCGACGCGATGTGTCAAAACATCGGTTCCGCTTGGTGCAATGCCGAATTGATTGACAATGACGACCGCCGGGCTGCCCACGGTTTGAATATACAGTCGATGCTGTTGTGCGGCCGAGGTGTCGGCCCACTGGATCACGATGTCGGCCGCGTCTTCTCCGAAGTTCAAGATCGCCGGAGCGAAACTGAACGTGAAGACGTTCCCCACGCTCCACGGCAGTTGATACGTGCCTTGGATCGAGCGGACCCAAACCTTGTAGTCGCCCAGGCCGCCAAGCAGCGCTTTGTTCACGTCGTAGCTCATCGTGCCCGTACCGGACGGGGGCAAGATCACGTCGACCACCGGGGTGCTCGTGGACGAAGTCCGAGCAATATAGAACCGGTACGAATCCGCGTCCGGAACCTCGTTCCAAACGACCCGCACAGTGCTGTTGGTCGGTTGCGTGACGTTGGAGATCACCGGCACCACGGAATCGGTGACGTTGAGCGTCACTTGCGTGAACGCCGTCTTCGCTTCGTTCTGAACGGCTCGGACTCGAACGTAATACGTCGCCGGAGCGAGCGTATTGGTGGTGTAGAACGTCGATGTCACGTTGACCGACTTGGCCACCGCGTTGGTGGTCGAGTTGACGATTTCCACGTCGTAGCTGTTCGCACCGGGCACGGTCAGCCAACTGACTCGGAAGAGATCGGTGGACATCGAGCCGGGAGGCGTCGTGAGGATCACGACCGCATTCGGGTTCACCTCGAATCGGTTTGCAAGACTGAATTTCCCCCAGACACCACTCTTGAGGACTCGCACCCAAGCGATGTAGTGACCTGGAATCAGAGCCGTGCTGGGCGAAAACGTGTTGCCCGTGATCTGTGTCCGGACGACCTGCCGCTCGTACGTGACGTTGGTATTCGGATCAATGCGATTCACCCACAAGTCGTACAACTGCCCGCCGGGTACCGCGTTCCACGCGAACTGGGGTGTCGTATCGAAATTGATGGCCGCGGGTTGCGTCACGGTTGTCCGAGAGCTGTCGACCGTGACCGTGACAATTTCACTCCACGGATTCGGCACATCCGTCGGTTCGACGAGCGGATTCAGTCCACGAACTTCGATCTGGTAGATACCGTCGGGCAACTGTGCGGTCTCGTAGGAAGTCCCGTTGAGGAACAAGTTGGGGATATAAGGACTCGCCAACGTGCCGCCATTCAGACCGCGTTGAGTGATCCACACGCGATAGCCGTCTGTGGCGTTGAACACGGGCGACCAGTGGAACTTGACAATGGCGTCGTCTTCGAAGGTCGGACCGTCCAGCGTGATGACCGGCTTGATGCCGTTCAACGCGAAGGCTCGTTTGGCACTCCACCCCGACGGAGTCCCGTCCGAGCGGAATCCGCGAACTTCGATCGTGTAGTTGCCGTCGCGAAGCGCCGGCGGGACGACGGATGCCCCCAGGATTTGATTCCCCTGCGGCAACACGATGCGGCGAATATCCTCGACACCGCCATTCCCATTGTCCACGCCCGTGCCGGCCAACCAGACCTCATAGCGGACGGCACCGGCCAACGGGTTCCAAGTGAATAGCGGTTGCGTGTGGTCGATCTGCGCGGCCGGTCCGGTGACGATCGGCTTGGCGTTGGGATCGACGCGAATCTTCAGAATCTCGTCATACGGGCTGGTTTCTCCGACGATATTGATGGCCCGCACACGGAACCAATACTCGCCCGGCGTCAGGTCTTCGGGAACGGTCCAAATGGTACCGGTCGTCCGATGCGTGAACGCCGCCGGCGGTTCATCGGGAGCCAGGTCCGCTTTGAAGTACAGGATTTCGTACTCCACCGCGTATTGCACCGGCTGCCAACTCACCGTGATTTGCGGATCGATGGTCACGTTGCTGTGCGGATTGAACATCGGCGGTCCGGGAGCCGGCACGTTGATGACATACAGGTATGCCACGCTGAACGGACCGGCGGTCGACGCAGTTGTGCCAGCATACGCTCGCACGACGACACGGAACGTACCTTCGGTTTGGTTCGTCAAGGACAAAGTGTTCGTGGTGACGTCACCGCTGAAGATGTTGCTTCCCGAGCCGACGTTGTCGACGATGACCTGGTAATGGTCGACGCCAACAGCGGATAGATCGGTCCACTCGATCACTGGGAAAATGTTTTCCACCGGGTTCGCGGACGGTTTCGTCACCGTGGGTCGCACGATTTCGAAGTCCAGAGTTTCC
>JAQBZS010000019.1 GCA_027622115.1 Planctomycetota bacterium
GCGTAAAGCCAAATCGAAATCTGCGCACGTCAGAGATTCGCCCGTTTAACCGCACGCCGCAGGCACGCGCGTCAGCCCACCCGAGATGTACTCGTTCCGAACGGATTCGAATTCGACACGGCCGCAAACGCGCGTGCCTGCGGCGTGCGGTTAAACGAGCCATTCGTGGATTCAAACTCTTCATGATCAGAATCCTGCCAGCGGTTTATTGCCAAGCGGAAAGACCTGCACGACACGCGGCATGAACATCACGCCGGCCGCACTGCTCTCAAGAATGTCCGTCTCGAGAAAGATGTTGACCACGCCGTCGGTCGAGGTCTCTTCGATCTGTTGAATGCGATACCACCGCACATTGCCGACATCGAACAGGTAGTCGCCGCGATTCACCTTGGGGATGTCGTCAAAAATGCTAAAGTATTGCAGCAGATTGATTCCTCGGATTTCATTCGCAGCCACGCTGTCGTCGATCGAATCACCCGGTTTCGAATCGGGGATGCCGCCTTTGGTCAGGTCGACGGACGGGAAATAAACCGATTCGTCCGATTGCAGAAAAGCACGACGAAAGGCAATGACCACATCAACATTCGCATAGCCACGCGCGTTCTTTCGCACGGTCAGAAACCAACTATACCGCCGTTCGAGTCGCTGAAACCGAACGATGACACGGGCCCCATATTCGTCATTGTCGGGAAGTGTGAAAGGCAACGTAATGACGCCGTCAGCCAACACGGCATTCAACTCAGTTTTATTGAATTCCCAGACTTCACCATGACGTTGCGTTACGCCGAAGAACACCAGCCGGAACCGGTCGAAATCGTTCACCGTTTTTAAGACTTCTTCAATACCGAATCCTTCATCGGGATTAAGAATGAGTTTTTGTCGCGGCGTCGTGAAGTCCGCCATGCCTTCGTATTCGGTCACCCAACTGTCTTGTGAGTGGAACAACTCTTGGTTGAAAGTCGGGGCATAGCGAGCCGGAAATGAAACGGGTTTCATCGCCGTATCGGCCGGCAGTTTGAAGTTGCCGAATGTTCCCGTGAATGTGTTGAGTCCAGCTGCTTGATACGCAAAGCCGCCCAGCGGGTCGATGACATAGCGGCGACCGGCGCGACTTTGAAAGTGTTCGATGTAGTTTCCGTCGCGATCGGGGTCGTGAATGAGTTCCGGAAATGCATCGACAATGCCTTCCGCATTATTCCGCAGGATCGTCGCGTTTGTGAGTTGCGTGGCTTGAATCGCACGCTTGACGGACATCGGAAACAAGGTCGCGACAGAAGCCACGCCGATACTCATGATGAGAATCGACATCAACACTTCCGTAAGTGTCGCGCCAAATCGGCCATGCGTCGATACAGCGGTTTGAGGAACAGGCTTCATTCGGCATCCGTCTCCCCGCGCTCGGCGAAATAGTAAGGATCATCCGCAAAACCGATTGGTACTTGCACATCAACGGGATTCACGGGATGAGAAGAAATGCGACCGGTTTGCGTAAAGATGCTGACAAGCGACCGACTGCCGGTCGTGTGCGCTTCACCATCAGCCGTCGTGTATTGTTCCCCGGGAACAATCGGATTTGCACTGCCAAGAACGTTTCCACGCAATGCCGAGAAGTGCAGCACATCGGAAGTCGTGCTGACATAGAGATGCAACACTCCGGCAGCCGCCAGCGGCCCGGTGACTGTCCCGCGAGGCGAGAACACAATGTCGATCTCGCCGGAATAGCTGCCTCCAGCCGCCGCAGGCCGCCAGCCTTGCGGAATCCGCGAAGCATCCAGATCGACGACAGTTCCCTTCGGCAGCAGCATCGGTTCCTGATTTGGCAAAACGGTGGCTGGGATTTCGAGTTGATAAGTCGCCTGCTCGCCTTCAAACGCATCGATTCGGTCGGCAGGTGTTGTTCCTTCCACACGATACGGCGTAGTCAGTCGCAAGATTTCGGTGGCCTTGATTCCAGTGACGGGGTCATCCTGTGTCTCAAGTGTCAGAAGTCCGGTTGCTGGACTTGTCACCAGATTCACGATCACGGTGTACCACGTGCCGGTCTTCGTCGCCGGAATTTTGATTCGAGAACCAGTTGCCAACAGGCCTCGCTCGGCGAGAACACTCCAGTCCGTTTGGAAGCCTCGGACCACCAGCACATCCTTAGTGTCGGCGACATTGTCCTTCGGGTTTTGATCCAGTCGGTCGAGACGAATCATTCCATCCGTCCAGGCGGCCGGCGCGCCGACGTAAACCGCACTCGTGGAAGTCTTGGGGTTATCCGCGTCCAGCATTAACCGAATGCCACGCGGTTGCTTGGCATAAATCGCTCGGTCTCGCGCCCCCGAAATGTAAGACTGCAATTGACGTGATGCCGATCGTGTCGACTCACCGCTTGTCGCAAAACTGAACGCCGCCAACGTCATCGTGGCGACCACGACCAAGATGCCAACGACGATCAGCAATTCGATGAGCGTGAAGCCTTGGCGTCGCGAGGATGCGAGGTTCGATGGTTGGCGAGCTTGAAGTGCCTGCATTATTGACCACCTCCGGCTCGACGATTGCGATTCGTGATATTGTCCGTCAGCGCGTCATAATCACTGGGATTCACCAAGTGGCCCAGATTCGAAATGTACGACTTCCATTCCGCATCGGTATCGGCGGTCATCTCAAGCAGGCCCAATACACCATCCGCTCCCGCGGAGACGACAAGCGGGGCGTGATAGGTGTCAATCGAATGATAGTTGTAAGGTGTAAACACATTCTGAAACGCAGGAATTCGCAAGTAGTCCCCCTTGATGCGGCCGAGCCCGTCGTCCGGGTCGCGGTACAGCGCATCTTGCGGCCAATACTTCAGCGGATGAGCTGCGGGGAGACCCTTGAAGAGTAAGTTGGCGTGTGATCGTAAAGGTTCCGTTCCGATGTTGTTGTCCGAATTGAACAACCGAGTCGGCCAGCGATAAAACCGCAACGGATTGCCCCAGGCATCGACGAATTCGAGCAAGCCGTCGTTGTCCGTGTCCGCAACTTCCGCCGACCGAAACTCGCCGGAATCGACGGGTGGCACGCCAAAGACCTCGGTTTCCGTAAGCACGAAATACAGCAACTCACTGCTTTCAGTTGACGGATGATGCAACGCCGAATTCCACGGATGTTTGTTTGCCAAGGCATCCCAAACGGGATGTCGAGACCATGTCGTCGGCTTGGTCCAGTCGTTTTGAGGACGATCGAAGCGATGTTGCGGCAAGTAGTATCGCAGCAAATCCTTACGGACCAGGATTTCGAGAGTCTTGTCTTTTAGCCCGTAGACGCCGATTTGTTGCAGTTCGAGTCGTTTCTGGTCGATTCGCTTGTCGAACGTCTGATTCCGCTTCTGAAGATTCACCCAAGCTTCAAAACCGTCGATCCGCTGCTGCATCAGCTTTTGAATCTTGAGCACCGTCGTCGCCGTGGCCGCTTCACGAGCACTGTGACTAAAGCTGCTCACGGCGGTCAGCGTGATCGATAACAGAAAAGCGATGATCCCAATGACCACGATGATCTCAAGCAGTGAGAAACCGATTCGCGACCGACGATGGGCAACCGATTGAGGTGCGTTCATGGGAGCAACTCCCCACCGTGAAAGTTGGTGATGTTGTCCCGATCAGCATCGCTCCCAATGACTTCGGCCTCCGCATCGAAATAGCCGCCGACACCAAAGGTGGCGTCCGAACCCGCGCAGATCAATTGAAATTTCTTGGCGTTGTATCGCTGGGAGTTCGCCGGTTGACCACGGCGGTATTCATCGAATCCGTTTTGCTCGCCGGGTCGATACTTTCCACCATAGCTTGAAATGTAGAAGTAGGGCTGCGTTCCGGTGACGGTGTCTGCGTATCCGGGAACACCGTCCGGCGTGGCTTCGGTCTCGATCAGACGTCCCGACCACTCGCCCTTGACCGTGTCGTAATGGCCTTTGAATTCGTAGAACGGGCCGATCCGATTGCCGGTCGATTTGAAGGGCAGCCGAGGGTCGCTGGAGAATCCCGACAACGCTCCGCCACTATCGGCCACACCACCCAAGAAGAAGACTAGGCACTCACTGCCGTCGAGCGTCACGCTCGTGGTCGTTCCGGGAAAGTTGAGGCCACCCGCGTTACTGAAATCGAATTGTGGCCAAATCGTTTTGATGATGCTCGCGCTCCGCGTGTCCCACGCATTTGCATTCTTGTAAAGCGTGATGCTGCTTGGCGGCAGTTTGCCGTACTTGGATTCAAAACCCGCGAGTGCCGTCTCAATCTGTGAGAACTCCGCCACCACTTCGGCGACTCTTACTTTTCCACGAACCATCTGGACCGCGCCCAGAATGAGGCCGGCCAAGATCGAGATGATCGCGATCACGATCAATAATTCGATCAACGTGAATCCAGACCGAATTCGATTGCGGAACTGTACGTGGGGAACTCGCATGGTTTGACTCCTATCCATTCCGCGACGCTAAAAACTATGCAGAAACCGACTATGACATTTGGTTGAGTAATTCGATCAAAGGCAGGAACAAGGCGATCACGATGAAACCAACGATCAAACCGAGCACCACCACCATGATCGGTTCCAACATGCTGATTAGGCTGTCGACCAGCACCGCGACGTCTTCGTCGTAAACGTCCGCGACTTTGTAAAGCATATTGTCCAAGGCACCCGTTTCTTCGCCGACGTCGACCATGTTGACGACCATGTCGTCCACGATTCGGGTTTCTCGCAGCGGCACCGCCATCGACTCGCCTTCGCGGATCGCCGTGTAGATCGTGTCGAAGGCCCTCACAAACACGGCATTGCCGGCGGTGTCTCGGGCGATGAGAAGTGCCTCGAGAATGGGAACACCGGATGCGATCAACGTGCCGAGCGTCCGGCATGTGCGCGCCACGGTACTCTTCTCCAGGATCTTCCCCAACAAGGGTATCTTGAGCATCATCTTGTCGATGATATACGCGCCGGTCTTATTCTTCTTGATGATCTTGATCATCAAGATCAAACCGATGGGTATCGTCGGGAAGAGATACCAATAGTCCACAACCGAGTCACTGATCGTAATCAGCATGACGGTCATGCCCGGCAATTCCACACCGAAGCCGACGAAGATTTGCTTAAACTTGGGGATGATGAAGTACATGATGAAACCGACGATCAGCGTGGCGACGGTAATCACCGCCACTGGATAGATCATGGCTCCCATGACTTTACGTTTGAGAGACTGAGCCCGCTCCTTAAACTCGGCCAACCGCTGGAGAATGATCTCCAAAGCACCACCGGCCTCGCCGGCCTTCACCATATTGACGTAAAGGTTGTCGAAGGCTTTGGGTTGTTTTCCCATCGCTTCGGACAACGTATTTCCGCCTTCAACATCTTCGATGACGCCGATCAGCGAATTCTTAAGCGGTCCGGGTTTGGATTGACCTTCGAGAATTCGCAAGCTGCGGAGAATCGGCAAGCCCGCGTCTTGCAGCGTCGAAAGCTGGCGCGTGAATGTGCAGAGCTGTTTGGGACGCACGCCGCCGATGGCAAACGTCTGCTTCTTTTTCGACTGCTGTTTCTTGGCAGGTTTCTTTTTGCCCTTCTTGACCCGCTCTTGAATCTTGGTCACGAACAAGCCCTGATCTCGAATGGCTTGTTGGGCTTCGACTTCGGACTCCGCCGTGACGGTGTCTTTGACTTCGGTCCCCGTATTGTCCATCGCTTCGTACTGATAGACCGGCATGACTTCTCCAATCGTTCAAGTTGTCTCAAGTCTTCGTATGTTTTTGCAGGCTTGCCTGCCTTGGAATTGAACCGCTTAGAGACTCTCTGAAAAAGCGGGACAGGCACCCACATGTTGAATCTCGGAATTCAAATGGCACAACATATGAGCCAGTCCCCGTTTTTCAGAAAGTCTTTAACCAACATCTTCCAGCACGGTTTCGCGGACGATTTCGTCAATCGTCGTGATCCCGTCAAAGATTAGTTTCAATCCGGATTCACGGAGCGTGGTCATGCCCTCGTTTCGTGCCGCGTTGCGAATGTCGTCGATCGAGGCCGATTCCGAGATCAAATCACGAATGTCGTCGGTAATATCGATCAACTCATAAATGCCGCAACGGCCCTTATACCCCGAGTTATTGCAGCGTCCGCAGCCTTTGCCATAGTAGAACTTATAGAGACGAGCTTGCTGGATGGGCAGTTGAAGTTCCATTAGCAATTCGTCGCTCGGATCAAACTCCGTCCGGCATTCCGTGCAAATCTTGCGTACGAGTCGTTGAGCCAGCACCGCTTCGACTGTTGCCGTAATCAGGAAGGCCGGCACGTCCATGTCCAGCAACCGAGTGATCGCCGTGGGGGCGTCGTTGGTATGGAGGGTACTGAACACGAGATGGCCCGTCAGCGCGCTCTGAACGGCGATCTCCGCAGTTTCCGTGTCGCGAATTTCGCCAACGAGAATTTTGTCCGGGTCGTGTCGCAGGATGGCCCGCAACACGGCCGCGAAACTGACACCGATGTCTGGATTCACGGGGATTTGCAGCAGCCCATCAATGTCATATTCGATGGGGTCTTCCGTCGTGATGATCTTTGTTTCAATGTCGTTGAGTTCGGACAGGGCGGAATAAAGAGTCGTGGTCTTACCACTGCCCGTCGGCCCCGTGACCAAAACAATGCCGTTGGGGCGATTGATAATCGCCCGAAAACGACTCAGCGTATTGGCATCCATGCCGATCTTGTCCAGATCCAATTGGACCACCGTGCGGTCCAAAATCCGCATCACGACCGCTTCACCGAACAACGTCGGCAACACGCTGACGCGAAGGTCGACAGGATTGCCGGCCACGTTGAGTTCGATGCGACCGTCTTGCGGTAAACGACGTTCGGCGATGTCCAAGTCCGACATCACCTTGATGCGCGTTACGATGGCGTTGGCGAGATGCCGCGGTGGCGGGACCATTTCATAAAGGACGCCGTCCGCCTTGACTCGAATCTTGAATTCGTCCTCGAACGGCTCAAAGTGGATGTCGCTCGCCTGATCCTTAATGGCTAACAACAACACCATGTTGAGCAACTTACGGATCGGCTGTGAATCCGCGTCTTCCTCGGCCGTTCCCAATGTGTACTTGCCGTCAAACTCCTCGTCGTCGTCCGCTTCCTCGATGCCGTTAATGACGTCTTCGATGCTTTCTTCACGGTCGGCGTAGTACTTGGCGATGGCTTCTTCGATGTCGTGCGGAGTCGAAACCGCACCGCGAACGTCGTAGCCCAAAAAGTTGCGCAGATCATCGAGGGCCTCGACGTTCTGCGGATCCGCCATAGCAACGGTCAACACGTCGTTCTTCACCGAGATCGGGACGATTTTGTAGATCTCGGCCATTGTCTGCGGCACGATTTCCAGCATCTTCGCCGGGATGTTCGTTTCCGGAAGATTGATGACCGGCATGCCCCACTGTTCGGCGAGCGCCTCGGTGACTTGCGAGTCATCCACGAGCCCCATGCGGATCGCAACCTGTCCGATGACTTCGCCGGGGCTCTGCTTTTGTTCCTCGAGAACATCCCAGAGCTGATCTTCGGTCAGATATCCGAGGTCGACCAGGATTTGCCCGAGTTTACGTTGGGCCATAAAACATGCTTTCGATCACGTATGTCAGTTAATGCATTCTCGATGAGTCCGTTCGCACATTGGCGAAAGGTCTCAAAACGCCGAGCGGAGTTTTATTCGTCGTCCTCTTCCCACTCGTCGTCTTCCTCCCATTCTTCTTCCTCTTCAGGCTCTTCAGCTTCCGTGCCGAGTTTGGCTCGCTTGATGCGAGTGATCAATTCGCCGGGTTGATTTGAACGGTTAATGCAATCCGTTTCGTCGCACAGACCTTCTTTCCAGAGGTTGAACAGCGAATCGTCCAGTAACCGCATGCCGTATTTTTTACCCGTTTGAATCGCCGAGTTGATGCGGAAGGTCTTGCCTTCACGAATCAAGTTTGAAATCGCCGGCGTGACAACCAGCATTTCATAGGCGGCTACCAAACCCTTGGGCTTACGCGGCATCAGGGCCTGGCTAAGAATGCCGATGATGGCGGTCGAAAGCTGGGTACGAATCTGTGCCTGCTGGCTGGTGGGAAAGACGTCGATGATTCGATCCACGGTGCCTTGAGCCCCGGTGGTGTGCAACGTGCCGAAGACAACGTGACCGGTTTCGGCAGCGGTGATGGCCGCCGAGATCGTGTCCAGGTCTCGCATTTCACCGACAAGGATCACGTCAGGGTCCATGCGAAGTGCACGGCGAAGTGCTTCCGGAAAGTCGGGGACGTCCACGCCGATCTCGCGCTGATTGATCGTGGATTTGATGTGGTGGTGGTAATACTCGATGGGATCTTCGAGCGTGATGATGTGGTGGTCGAGATTCTGATTCATCCAGTTGATCATGCTGGCCAAGCTGGTGGTCTTGCCGCTCCCGGTCGGCCCCGTCACCAGGAACAATCCGCGGGGACGCTGGATCAGTTGTTCGACCACCGGCGGCAGACCCAGTTGCTCGAACGTGAGGAACTCGTTCGGGATTCGCCGTAGCACGATCGAGATATGGCCACGTTGCTTGAAGACCGCCACGCGAAATCGAGCCTTGTCTCCGAACGCAAAGCCGAAGTCGGTCCCGCCTTGTTCTTGAAGTTCTTGCTGGTTTCGCTCCGGCGTGATGCTTTTCATCAATGCAACGGTGTCTTCAGGCTCAAGGACTTTGGTTTCCAATCGAACCAAGTGACCGCCGGACCGAACCACTGGAGGTTGCCCCGTGGTGATGTGCAGGTCGCTGACTTTCTCCTTGACGACCGTCTCCAGCAGTTTGTCGATCTGAACAGTTGCCATCGTTGATCCTGGTCTGCGTTCGCGAACCGCCGCGACAATCGGGCGGTTCATTGAGCGGGGACATTATGGAAGAGAGATTTCGAGCCTCAAGAAAAAGTGTTGCAAACCGGCAAACGGAGTTCAGCTCGCAAATGCGTTGACCACCGCATTTCCAACGACAACAAACTCGAAGCACTCTCTTTTGAACTTATGATCAGAAGCATTGTTGCATTGTGCTGCGACCCATTTCCGCGACAACTTGAATTGTTGACGCGAAAAAGACACACTCCTCGATTCACATTGTTGCCTTGGCAGCAAGCGGCACGATGCCCAAAACCGAGGCGTTAGTGACCGCCTTTCGAAAGACGGTACACTTCGGCGAGAGTCGTAATCCCTTCCAGCGCCTTGTCTTTTGCGTCTTCGACAATGGTTTTCATGCCGAATAGACGGGCTTGGCGACGGATGTTCTGCGTGGGTTCCGAGCGGAATGCCATTTCGCGAATTGTGGGGTTCATCACCATCAATTCGAACACAGCTTTACGACCACGGTAACCGGTATGCGAGCACTTATTGCAGCCTCGTCCTCGCCGAAATGTCGCACTCGCAACCTCGTCGGGAGTGATTTCAAAGTGTTGCAATTCGCTCTGATCCGGCTCGTAGGGCTCGACGCAATTGGCACAAACCACCCGCACCAACCGCTGCGCCATGACCGCCATGATGCTCGATGCGACCAAGAACGGCTGAACGCCCATATCGATTAAGCGCGTAATGGAACCGGGCGCATCGTTCGTATGCAGAGTGCTAAAAACCAAGTGTCCTGTTAAACTGGCTTGAATTGCCATGTCTGCTGTCTCGGTATCCCGGATTTCGCCGACCAGGATGACATTGGGTGCCTGCCGCAACATCGCCTTAATGATCTTGGCGAAGTCGAGCCCGATCTTGTGTCGGACTTCAACCTGATTGATCCCCGGGAGGTAGTACTCGACCGGGTCTTCGCACGTGATGATCTTCCGATCGGGTCGGTTCAGCTCGCCCAAGGCACTGTACAAAGTTGTTGTTTTCCCACTACCGGTCGGCCCGGTCACGAGGAAAATGCCGTTTGGTCGGCGAATGATGTTCTGAAACGTGCGGTAATTCTCTTCGCTGAAGCCCAAGTTTCGGATGCCGATCTTGATATTGTCGCGGTCGAGGATCCGCATCACGATGGCTTGACCGTGATTGCTCGGCAGAATGCTGACGCGTAAGTCGAAGTCCTTACCCGAGATACGCGTTTTGATCCGACCGTCTTGCGGGCGACGCTTTTCAGCAATGTCCATGCTGGCCATGATCTTGAAACGCGAGACGATCGCACCCAGCAGTCGCCGAGGCGGGCTATCGCGTTCGATTAGAGCGCCATCAATTCGGTAACGAATCCGGATGCGGTCTTCGAATGGTTCAACGTGGATGTCGCTGGCCCTCATATTGACTGCTTCACTGATGATCAGATTGCAAAGTCTGATCACCGGCGCGCTGTCGTCTTCGTCCGAAACCTCTGAAGCAGCTGTGACGTCAATATCGGTGAAGTCGATGGCGGTTTCCGTGAATTCCGCCAACATTGAGTCCACGGACTCGGTTTCGGTTTGCCCGTAGTGTCGGTTGATCGCTTCCTGGATTTGCTCGACAGGGGCCATCACCATTTTGATTTCGCGATTCAGCACGAAGCGAAGCTTGTCGACCACGTCGTACTTATTGGGATCGCTGATGGCAATCACGACGTTTTCGCCGTCGATTCGAATGGGGATGACTATGTTTTCCCGAGCCATCGATTCGGTCACCAGTTCGATGACGTTCGACGGGATCTGTATGTCTTTGAGGTCCACGAATGCGACACCGAATTGAGCGGCTTGAGATTCACCAAGCTCGCCGGCATCGATGTAGCCCAATTTGACGAGTGCCTCTTCAACGCTAATCCCGGCGTTGGCGGCGACATCGCGGGCTTCTTCAAGTTGGTCCGTGCTGATCGTGCCGTTGTCGACGTACTTTTGGAGCCAATCCATATGCGGTTGCCCAGTGAAGATAGACCGGCTGCGCGACTTGAGCAGAATTCAATGCGCGAACGGCGGGATGTGATCGGACGAGACTGGAAATGAGCGGTGATGCACGCAGAGGTGTGAATTTGCGGCGAGAAACGCAGAGATCACCGTTTTGCATTCTGCTGCTGGCCTGTGGGTGTGTCAAGCAGCGGTTGGGGCGGTGAACCGCCGCGAGTGCGTATGAGGCAGCTCGATGGATCACTTTGGGTGCCGGGATTGCAGCCCCGAAATCACGTTTCCAAGCCGCGATGCGGTGGCGAATCGGCATCACGCCCGCTGGATTTGCACAGCCAACATCACGCCGCCGCCTATTTCGCGAGCTTCGTGGGTAGTTTTTTGACAAGCCCGCCACACCGTGTAAGTTTGTGCCAACGGTTCCATTCAACGTCGAACTCTCCTTGTTCATGTGCTTCACGCTTGCCGCTTCGATTCACCGAACGCTAGCTCGCGGCGAATTCGCTTGTACATCGTTTTTCTTGAATATCGCGACCCGATGGCGACTCGTGACGTATGTTCAGACAAGTCCGCCGTCGTCATAACAACCCAATTGAACAATTCGGCCGGCCGCTGAGTTGACACACCACTTTGAGCCTGAAATTCACGGTGCCCTGCATGACATCCGCTCGAATGCAAGATGAGTTCAAACGAGGCGTTGCCACGGCCAAAGCCGGAAACGCTCGCCTGGCGACACAGCACTTTCAGCGAGCCTTGGAATTGGCCGAACACAACACGGCTGAGATCTGGATCTGGCTGGCTTGGTTGGCGGATTCGCCGGGAACCGCCGCGCAATGTCTGGAATGTGCACTGGCCGAATCACCAGGCCACCCGATCGCGACGCGGGCCATGGATTGGTCGAGACATATGGCCTCGTACGAACCTCCGTCACTGGACGTCGAGTCGCTCGAATCGCCGCTCGATCGAGCATTCGATCTTCCAGAAGATGCGAATTCTCCGGTGGACGACGCAGAACACGATCAAAGCAACACGGCAACAGAATGCGATCAAATCCGCACCGATGCGAAAATCGTCACCACCGAACAAGCCGACCAGCGTCCATCCGCGTTTCAAGACGAGCCATGCATCCAACACGAATCTCCGGTCGAACACGCACCACCGGTCGAACACAAAATTCGTGACGAACCGCAGCCAATCGTCCCGCACGCCACATCTTGGCGGAGCGTCCCGGCAGTGCCGCTTGAGTCAAACCGTCCGCGCAGCACCGATGACTTGGCGGAATTGATCACGGATCGGTTTGCTGAGCCGGCATCCCGTGCAACAAGTGACATCGCCGCCGCTTCTCAGCCGTTGACTTGGCAAACCGCCTCGGGCGATTCGCTCTCGACGCGACCGATCCAGGATCTTCCAGCATTGCACACGACGTCTTCGACAATCGACGCGACGACTTGGCGTGAAACGTTCGACGAAAGCTCCTATTCGACGGAGTCCTCGCCACCCGCACCGGCACGTCAGAACGCGACATGGCGAGACCTTGAATCGGATGTGATTTCCACACCCGCTTCGCACACCGCGTCCAATACAACTCCCAACTCGGACGCGAATTCCAGGCTCGGCTGGCGTGCCGAGTTGTTGTCGCGCAGTCAACGCCGACAACACTTCGAGCGACAAGACCCCGAAGAGTTGTTGGCTCACAGCATCGAAGAACTGGCGTCCGTGATGTCCCCGCTGGATCGATCGCTTGAGGATTTCGCGGACTGTGCGGAGGCCGATGCACTCGCGACCAGCACGATTGAAGCCTGTGTTGCCGATGAACTGGATTCGAAAGCGGCGAACCACGACGAATCGCTTGTCGCGAATGAAGTCGGCCACGATGCCCCAAGCCATGATGGCCGCCCGCTGGTGCTGGTCGTGGACGACAGCCCAACCGTGCGAAAACTGGTCACGTTGACATTGGAACGGCATGGATACCGTGTGATCGGCGCGTGCGATGGAGTCGCGGCAATCCGCGAGATCGCGACTCAGCCGCCGCAGTTGGTGCTGCTGGATATCAACATGCCGCGACTCGATGGCTACAAGCTCTGCAAATTGATCAAAAAACACGAGTCCACGCGTGCCATCCCGGTGGTGATGCTCGCCGGCAAGGATGGCATGTTCGACCGCTTGCGAGGCAGACTCGTGGGCTGTTCGGACTACATCACCAAGCCGTTTGACTCCAATTCACTCGTCACCAAAGTCGGCAGCTATCTTCCGATCGAAGCGGAAACCGCGTCGAATTGACGGGTCGGTCGCGATCGTTGCACGCATTTTCATGAAGCGAGCCCCATGCCCGTCCAAGAAATCAATGACGCTCCGCACACCGTTTGCAATGAACAACTTGACGCCAAGTTGGAAAACGACTGTGTGCATTTCCTGTCATTCCTGGAGCAGCAGATCGAGTGCCTGGACGCGAATCAGGGATCCATCCTCGGCTGCATTCAGATTGTCGGCGAGATGCTGGCCGAGTGCATTGAATTCACAAACGTGATTCTTGACGGCGGACTCGCGGTCTACGAAACGGTGCTCGCCGAACGTCTGTGCGAACAGATCGACCGATTTCGTCGGGACCAGCGACGCAACTGGTTTGGTCGGATTCTGAACGGCAAGAAAACACAACGCGTCGCTCGCGAAACCTATGCCGACATCTCCCGGCAGTTTCTGAAGATGCTGGCGAGCATCCTCGATCGAGCCGAGCGGCAATTTCGCCAACCCGCAACCGCCGCCGAATGGGCGGACAGCTTCGATGTGCTGACCAGTGAATTGAGCCAGCGATGGTAGTCGCCCGTAGCTTGGGACCATTGTCCCGAGCAGTCACGGGCGATGGTCCCGTGCTACTGAACGGTTTCAAATTGCCTGACCCTACCGTTTTCTATGTGCTGGACCCCTGCCTGCTCGCCAGGCGGGTGAATGAGGTTGGATGCTAGAACGCAATGCGACGGACCAGTCAGACCCCTGCCGGGTCGCCCGGCAGATGAATCAGGTTTCGTGGCTGCTCGGAGCTGGCGAACCTCGTTCACCTGCCAGACAAGCTGGCCGGGGTCTCAGCACATAGAAAACGGTAGGGTCAACAAATTGCAAGTTGCCTGATTGACGAATCGTGCGCGACTGCTGGCAGCCGCATCGGGGCTCTGCCATAATCCGCGCCACTCTGGCTGCCACGATTAAGGAACGATCACGCAGCCACGATCGCGCTCGCAAACCCGCCAATTCACGCCTGCTCTTTCGTGGAGCCTTGTACGGAGCTTCGTCAGCCATGCCAATGTTCGAGATTGAAACGACCGCGCACATCATGATTGCGTGGGCGGATTCGCAGGATGCCGCAAAGGAGGTCGCTGTCGCTCAGTATCCTCAGGACGACATCATGCGAATTACCAAACGTCCGCGCGATATCTGGGTGATCTCCAAGAGCTGGTTGGGGATCGAGGAAAAAGCCAAGACCGAACCCGACAGCGTCGCCCGCGAATGCCTCGCCAAAGCCCACGGAGACAAGCTGCACGCCATTCGACTGTATCGCATCGAAACCGGCGTCGATCTGCACGAAGCGCAGAAGGTCATTGAAACCAATATGTCGATCGGGTGGTGATCGCGACACCGGCGCATCACCTTGAATGAGTTCACAAGGACGCTGAAGGAATGCAGGAATCTCTTGCGGCTCCGCTTCCCGGAATGGTTTTCTCGTCGATCCAGCAACGCGCGGAAGTGGTCGAAAATCGTGAGATGGCCCGCGACACTCTTTGTCTGCGGTTGCGATGCCCGGACATTGCTCGACAGATTGTTCCCGGCCAGTTTTTCATGATTCGCCCCGTTGGAGGGGCTGATCCGCTGCTCGGACGGCCCTTCGCTCTCTACGACACAATTGACGAATCCGGCGAGCCGACTTGCCTGGAGTTCGGCTACTTGGTGGTTGGGAAATTGACGTCGCTGATGGCGAGTTGGCAGGCGAGCGACGAGGTCGAAATCTGGGGTCCGTTGGGAAACGGCTTCCCCGTGCCGACTGCCGATCATCTCATGTTTGTGGCCGGGGGAATCGGACAAACGCCCTTCTTGGCGGCCGCCCGAGAAGCACTCGGCCATCGGACATACGGCAATCGTCGCCCCGATGCGTTGCCGCGACGAGTCTCGATGTGTTACGGCGTTCGCAATGCGGAATACGTTGCCGGGGAAGACGACTTCGCGGTGGATGGGTTGGATTTCCGGCTGGCAACCGATGACGGCTCGCGAGGCCACCACGGCTATGTCACCGATCTGTTGTCTCAAGCGCTCGGAAGCGACGACCCGCCGGACGGTGTCTATTGCTGCGGTCCCGAGCCGATGATGAATGCGGTCAGCGCCATCTGCCTGGAACGCGACGTCCCATGTTGGCTGTCATTGGAAACGCCGATGGCGTGCGGCTTCGGCGCATGCTTCAGTTGCGTGGTCCGAGTCCGCACCGGTGACGACGAATGGGACTTCCGCAGAACTTGCGTCGAAGGGCCGGTCTTTCGAGCCGATCAGTTGTGGGCCGAATGAAAGGTTGAGTGCCGACGTTCCTCAGCGCATCGACAATCCGGACTTTGACGCGGTCATCGCATTGATCGACGGTGCGAAGGCTCAAGCCATCGCCGCCGTCAATATTTCGAGACCTATCGAGGGCTGCCAGATCTCGCAGCACTGCTGCGAGATCTCAGCTGGACGCAAAACCTGACGATTCTGGGAAAATGCCAGCGGGCCGAAGAACGGGAGTTCTATCTGCGCATCGCGGCGGAACAGAAATGGTCGAGCCGCGAACTTCAGCGTCAGATCGACAGCGCTCTCTTTGAACGGGTCGTCCTCTCGCCGCCAAAACTCGCACCAGTGCTGCGAGAAACCCGCACGGACGCAGAAGCTGTGTTCAGAGACACCTACCGTAAGAAAATGATCGAAGTCGCTCTTCCACTGGAGGCCATCAATGTGGCCTCTGCGCCGGAGAAGTCGATTCGGCATGGCATCTTTCGACGCTGCATTTGTAGTGGGCTCGGCGGCCGCTGGCGGCTTGTCCGGCGGTGCTGTTTTCGTCGCTCGTGATCCGGGCGACGACCCGATGTATAGCATTGATCCGGAGATTGAGGCATCGGAGCGGGCGAAGCTGTTTGATCTGATTGAAGAACTTGTCCTATGGGAGAACAGCAATAACCCGACGGTGATCAATAAGGCGCGGCTGGAGATTGCTCGCAGTATTGCGTCCAACAAGGTCGCCGACGGCGAGTTGCAGGACGACACGCCGTTGGTGGCGAACGCTCCGGAACTGCCGGAGGAGCAAGCGAAGTATCTGCCGGATCCGCCGCCGGAATACACGCTGGATGCTGGCCGGCTGGGCCGCGATGCCGGACGAATTACTGAGGAGGTCCTGAGTCACTTGGCAGGTCTTCCCGGCGCGAACGCCAATATCACGTTAGAAATTCAGGTGGAAATACCCGATGGCGTTCCGGAAAACGTCGTCCGGACCGTCATGGAGAATTGCCGCACGCTGAAGTTTTCAACTTAGGACTTCGAATCACACTGACGGTTTGGAATGGCGCGTCGGCTGTGACTTGAAGACTACTAAACCAGCAAGTCCCGGCTGGCCCCAATGCGCAGGCAGGCTTCGCTCAAATCGACGTTGTGAACACCCGCGAGATGCATCCCTCCAAGGAGTCGCTCACCGTCAACCACGGTTCCCACCGTACTCTTCAGGTCGTAGATCCAGACATCGTCTGTGCGGTTTACAATGACACAATGCCTGCGACTAACACCTCGGTATTCGAGCGGCAAGTCGTTCGAACTGAGCGATCCGATTGTAACAATGGGCTGTGAAAACTCCTCTCTGCGACCATCAGGAAGATTGATCGACAGAACATTACTTTTTGACCGTGACCGCACACCGAATCGATATTCCTGAAATAGCAGTTTGGACTTCAGCGGAGGCTGAGAGTCATTACTCTGCCAATTCTCGCTGTTGAATACATTCAGGTTGTAGGCGAAGAAAGGGTCAGCCTGGTCGGTTCCCACGAGCGTGTTCAGCTCAACGCTTGTTACGCGACCATTTAGCAGACGGAACAGCAACATGTTGTTCGTGAAGCAGTTGCTCGGCGATTCGTTCTTGAGAGCCTCGGCAAGCTCCATTCCGGCATCGAGCCGGTGCGTCACGTAGAAGCACTTCAACAGGAGGTTATAAGCTTCGTAGTCTGAAGCATTTCGCTGCAGGTGGTCAGTCAGAAGTGAGATCGCTTTGGGGATGTTCCCTCGCTCAAGACTGATCTCCGCCAGTTCCTTTTGCACGGGCGTACGCGGGCTGACTCGAACAGCGTGGGAGAAGTACTCGTAAGCGCGGTCAGCTTGCCGTATGAGAAGCTTGCAGTGTCCTGCAGCCATCAGTGCCGACACACAGTCAGGACTGCACTCCAATGCGTACCTGACCTGTTCCTCAGCTTTCCTCCATCTGCCCCTCCGAATGAAAGATTCCGCCTTGCCTGCAAGCTTGTCGGCTTTAATCCTGTTCAGATCGACAATGAACGGTACATGCTGTGCGCGAATGGCATGAGCGAAGTCTGAGACCGATTGAAATCGCAGTTCGGGAGTCGGATGAGTCGCTTTCAGCAGGACACCCTGAACCCATTGGGAAAGGCTGGCTGAGACGAAATCGTGTCGAATTCGAATTTCGATTGCCTCTTCGGTCGATACGCCGAACAACGGGTGTTGTCCTGTGAGTAATTGAATAAGTGTGAGTCCGAGGGCATACACATCAACCCGCGGATCAGTTCGAGATACACGCTCGTGGAGCAGCACTTCCGGTGGCAGAAATGGAAGAGTTCCTGCGTTACTGTTTGCCACACCGAAGTCGCCAAGTTTGATCGTCCCGTCGTTTGCAAACAGAATATTCTGTGGCTTGACGTCGTGTTGGACGATTCCTTTGTTGTGGACGAAAGCAAGCGCGCTGCATAACTGCAGCGCCCACTCAAATACCTGTATCTCAGGGAAGGCGCCGACGGCAGCCAAGCGTTCATCCAGGCCCCCTTTTGCGCAAAACTCCATCACGAGATGCAGATGCGCATCCTCAATGAAATGATGATAGAAGCCGACGACGTGCGGATGGCTAATCTGTGAGAGTTGACGCATTTCCCAGACCAGGTTGTGCTGGTCATCTTCAGCAGCACTGTGTAGCACCTTGATGGCTACTCGGCGCCCGGGAATGGCTTCGTCTTCAGCGAGAAATACTTCACCAAATCCACCCTCCCCGAGTCGATCAATCACCAGGTATTTGCCGTCCAGCCGGTCACCAAGTGCAGCCACACTACGACCCTTTAAGATAACGTGATTTCCACTTCTGCCACTCCACTTTCCGGGCGGGCGCCGTAACGGGTCCACCCACGCAGGACTGTATCACTCTTTGATGACGCTTCAACCGGCCCCTTAACGGTCGGTTCGCTTGATCCCACTGGAATTCCCATGAAGAACCGATCACTTAGTTTCGTAATCCGCAAAAACCGCATCCAATGCATTCAACTCGAGGATGCGTAGGGGGTTCGTGAGCGAGCGGTTTGCGAATCGTGGTACTCCGTCGCGGTCGAGGAGTTCGCCAATTCCCGTAGCCCGAGTCCCTTCGACATCAAATGCCGGAGAATTCGCCCCGGCCATGCCGACGTCACGTGAACTGCCAAGATTCCAAGTGGGAGTCCAGATTCGGAAGTCTCCCGATGCCGGCGACCAATCTTCTTGATCGACCGCGCTGCTGAAGTTTGATTGTTGGTTCACAGCCTGTCTTGTCGCTCCGTGGCCGAAAACGTCGGTGCTTAATGCGTTGGAATCCGGCAACCAAACAATGTCTGGCTCAGAACTCGATAATCCATTTGAAGACGTGCTCTGCGCGGCCGCAACCGACGGGGCACGGCTCGATTGTGCAGCCCCGGCAATGGTGAAGGTGACTAAGTTGCTCCAAGGGCTGATATTGTTTCCGTAGGGAATGCGCTGCTCGTTGGC
>JAQBZS010001086.1 GCA_027622115.1 Planctomycetota bacterium
TGCCCGTCGACCTGTGACGGGCAGGAGTGGAGTGCCCGTCCTACACCCAGAAACGGAAGAACCAAAGTCTTCGCTGGCCCGCCGCTGGCTGCATGGAGACTTTCGGAGCGGGAACGATGATGCTGCGTCAGTTGTTCTTCGGCATGACGGCAAACGACCTGTTGCAGGTCAGCGCAAGCCGACTCTGGCTCAGCTTGATTTTTGAGCCGAGTACGGGTGAACTTTGGGCGGACGTACACACAGCACCCCACTCGAGGCGCATCCCATGCGGAGATTCATGCTGTTGGCTGGTTTGGCACTGACGATTCACGACGCTCGTGCCGGCGAGCGTTCGCTGTCGCCCGATGACCTACTTCCCGAGGAGTGTCTGTTGTTCGTGGAAGTCGATGGCTTGAAGCAGCATCGCGAGGCGTACTCGCAAACGACATTCGCCGGATTGCTGGACGATGCGTTGAGTCCACTCGCCGACGACTTGATGCGGAGATGGTTTGATGCCATCGGTCCTGGGCGATTGACCGAACGAATGCTCGCCGGCGCGCCGCCACAATCCCTGATCGCGCTCGACGGACAAGTTGCGGGAAATCATGAGCGACGATTTTTCGCTGCCGGAACCTGTCTATACCGACTACGACGAACAACGCTCTGGTTTGTTATACGAGCTGAATCTGGTGGCTTCGATGATTCGGGCGGGCTTTAACACCCGAGTCTATTACGTTTCGATCGACGGCTTCGACACTCATAGCGACCAGGCTCGCACGCACGCGGGGTTGCTGGAGACGATCGACACGGCTGTCACAAGTTTCTTTGAGACGCTTGCCGACGGCGACTTTGGCAAACGAGTCGTGTTGATGACGTTCTCCGAGTTCGGTCGTCGAGTGGCGGAGAACGGCAGTCAAGGCACGGATCACGGGTCGGGTTCCAGCCTGTTCGTAGCCGGCCCAGCGGTCAAAGGCGGACTGTTCGGCAAATATCCCAGCCTCGCGAAAGACGACTTGCTGGACGGCGACCTCAAATTCAACGTCGATTTTCGCAGCGTTTATGCAACCGTGCTCGAACGATGGCTCCAATGCGACAGCCGCATTGTTTTGGGAGATGATTTCGCCAAGTTACCGCTCATTTAGTTGGGCAGCGTCATTTCGGCGTGCGCTGAAGTGGCCGCTGTCCAATTAGTCGGATGATTTGTTGCTCCCGCGTCACCCCTCGGGATTGAGTCGACCCCCGCGAACACCGGCCGAGCCCGCCAAATTGGGGCAATTCCTGCCGGACGGCGGTACGATGGTCGACTCTTCCGTCAACCCCCCGCGCCAAAGCCCGAACACCATATTGCAGCACTCGGGCGAAAGAATTATGGATACGCACCCCTCTCACTCTCCACATCCTTCACCTCACCTCTCCACCTCCGAATACCCCCTCAATCGCTCCGCACGAATTCTGCTGGCATCGTGGGGAATTCTCCTGGCACTGGTTTTTGCCGTCGCAATTGGGCTCGATCCCGATCCACGCGGATTCGGCACTCACCAAGGCTTGGGCCTTCCACCTTGCACCTTTCGTGACAGTTACGGAATCCCCTGCCCCAGTTGTGGGTTCACCACGAGTTTCAGCCACTTTGTTCGCGGACAAATTGTGCAATCAGCTCGGGCGAATCCCGCAGGACTTGGGCTGGCCGTATTGTGTGCGGTGCAGATTCCGTGGGCGGTTGTCAGTACTTGGCGAGGCCGACTTTGGAACGTCTCGAATCCCGACCGACTTTTTCTCTGGGTTCTGTTTGGCACAACCGCCGGGATGGCGATTGTGTGGTTCATTCGAATTCTTAATTGACTCGACCACCGTCTTCACGGTGGTGACAACGTAAACCGAGCTGCTCGAAGCCTGCTTCGTGAGTGGCGAGAAAGACAACCGTCATGGATGACGCGTTACGCCATCAAGTGCATCGCCGTCGGAATGTTGTGCTCGGCTTATTGGCAACCGGACTGCTGACGACCGCCATCGGCTGCTCGCTGTTCGTCATGGCCGGAAAAGTGATCTTCGGCGATCCCGTGCAAACCTGTGAATTCACGCACATGACGGGCGTGGATCTCGTCGATTCCGGCAAACGGCTGCTCATCGTGTGCTCGACGCCGCACGCCTTGGAATCGCACTACCCCGCCATCAATTCGGACATCCTCACAGGTGTGACGCGTCGCCTGGACCGCCGCGGCATCAAGGTCGTCAAGGCGGACGAAGTCGCCAGTTGGCTGGACGACAACGGCGGGCGCTGGACGGGGGCGGACGACATCATTCGCGACTTCCCCGACGTGGATTACATCGTTCACATCAAGCTGGAGCAGTTGCGATTTCGCGTCGAACACAGCCCCACGCTGCTGCAAGGCAAGGCAGTCGGCAATGTGCTCGTCCACCAAGTCGGTGATTACAACGGCCGGCGACAGGCCGTCCAAGTCTTCCCTCGCGAATTCACGGAAATCTATCCCGAATTCAGCCCCCTCTCGACGGAACAACGCACGGAAAAAGTTTTCGAAAACGAGTATCTCGACCGGCTCTGTTCGGTGCTGGCACAAAAGTTCTATAGCCACCGACTCAGCGAGGAACAGGAATAGATGAGCCACATGTCACGATTCAAACGCGATGTCCGATGTCGACCCAGCACGGCCGCGTGCCTGTTGGCGGTCTGCCTGATGACGTCCACCTTGGTGGGCTGCAATTACGTCATCCTGTTGTCCTATTTGATCCACGGTCCGCCATCGATCGCGCCGCTGTTCGAAACGGAAACGGGCAAGTCCATGACGGACAAGGACGTCGCCGTGGCGGTGGTGTGCTATGCGCCGAAGGAAATCAAATGGGATTTCGAAAACATTGACAATGAACTCGCCAAATACGTCGGATATCGACTCGGCGAACACAACATCAAGTTCGTCAATCCGCAGCACATTCAAGCT
>JAQBZS010001087.1 GCA_027622115.1 Planctomycetota bacterium
AACAGGGGTCGACAGCCTTTTAACCGATCATCGCGTTTTCGGAAATAGTTCTTGCACGCGTTCTTAGCAAGGATCAGGCGAGTCGACTGGCGGTTTGCTATCAACCGGGCGACGCCGGATCAGGCTCGAAGCCGGGAGACTCCAAGGCGACTCTCGCCGTTTCCACGCATTGGCTCACGGTGCTCGATCCGACCGTGCGACACACGCCGAATCCATCCGGTGGTTTGTTCTCGACGGTCGGCGATCTGGCTCGCTTCCATCAAATGATCCTTCGCGGTGGCGAATTCGGTGGAAAGCGATTGCTGTCGGCAGCGTCCGTCAAGCTGATGACGCAGGTGCATACGGCGGATGACGTCGTCACGGGATTCACTCCCGGAAACGCTTGGGGGCTGGGGTGGTGTGTCGTCAAGAAACCGCAAGGTGTTTCACGGCACTTGTTTCCCGGCAGCTTCGGGCACGGGGGCGCCTTCGGTACGCAGGTCTGGATCGATCCACATCGCGGCACGATTTTCCTGTTAATGATCCAACGCACGAAATTCGGAAACGCGGATGGTTCGGACGTTCGAGACGCGTTTCAAGAACAAATCGCGATGGCCGTCCGTGGTTCTCAACGTTCGGGCAGTCGATTCATTAAGTACTTCAACTACGATCAAGCGGTGGAATTGACAGCCGGCAAGACGCGAGTCGTGTTGTGTCCCCAAGCGGGCGGGCGAGTGTTGGAGTATTCGCTGGATGGCCGGAACGCGCTGTACTTCGACGATTTGGAAAAGGGCTGGCAACCGGGCAAGTCCGTTCCGATGTCGGCCGGCCGTTTTGACATCGGCCCAGAATTGGTCATTCCCCAACGGACCGTTCTGTGGTCCGGTGAGTGGACGGCTGAAATCACCGGACCGCGTTCGGCTCGCCTAGTCAGCCAACACGATCCCGGCACGGGTGTGCAATTGATCCGCGATTTCACGTTGGACGAATCGTCGTCGCGGCTGATTTGCAAACAGACAATCGCCAACGTGTCGGAGCGGACCGTCGAGTGGTGTCATTGGAGCCGCACGTTTTCCACGGGCAACGGAATCTGCGTCATTCCACTCAGCAGCCCCAGCCGCTTTCCCAAGAAATACGTGATGTACGAGGAAGGCAGTTTGATCAACTTTCAACCGAACGACCCGCACATCCGCGAACGAGATGGCTTCTTGGAAATCACGGGCGTGCCTCGGCGACCGAAACTGGGGTTTGATACCTACGCCGGCTGGTTGGCCTACGCGACTCGCGAAAACCTGCTGTTCGTCAAGCGCTTCAACACGGACTCGAATCGAGTGTTCAACGAAGCGGCCGGCCTGACGATTTCCGTGTGGTATCCCGAAGGCAAACGCGTCGAACTCGAACCGATCGGTCCACGCGAGCGTCTGAAGCCGGGTGAATTGGCCTCGTTCACCGAAGAGTGGTTCTTGAAGGCGTTCGACTTTCCCGGTGATCAACCGATCGACTTGAAGAAAGTCTCGGCGGTGGTGCGTTCCATGCGTCGATAAAATTCTGTTCGACGCGAATTTTAATTGCTCCGAGTGGAGGCTGGTGCTTCACGCTATTGAGGAAAAGCGCAGCCGTGCGATGCCTTCGCGATGTCCCGACTCGAAGTGTCCCGGCACTCGATGCCGCAACGACAACTCGGTGCCGGCTGTTGAATTCTCGTCCGACAAGCGACGGATCATCGCGGACTACGTGTCGCCGTTCGCAGCCTTGATTTCGATTGTCTGAAAAATGTCGAGCAAAGCGATCTGCGGTGTCCGGCATGGGAATGCCCATTCAACTACCAAGGGCGAATGCGCATGTCGCTGAGGCGGAGCACGGTGAATTGCTGAGATCCTGCAAGGTCGGCATCGATGCCCAAGCGTCCGCTCAAGGTCGCGGGCGTGTTGCTCAGTTGGTTGACCACTTCGCCGTTCAAACGGACCCGGAGATCCTTGCCATCGACATGGATTTCGAGGTCGTCCCAATCGCGATTGCGTTTTCGTATTATTTTCGGCGATTGCGATTTGTTGGTCCCGGCGTGACGCAGCGATAGAAAGTCGTTCGGACGCAACGAAATCTCGATGCCGCGAAATGCTTCGCCCGATGGTACACCCAGCATCAGCCTGCCGGTCGCCGTGTTCGCACTGACGCGGACGCGCAACGTGTAGCGTTCGCCGAATTTGTAGCCGTCGACGACTCCCGTCATCATGTCTTGGCTCGGTGCGGTCAGATTCAAGTTGCCGTGTTCGATCTTCCAGTATGCCTCGCCACCATCGGCCAATTGTTTCTCGCTGTGATCCAAATAGGTCACTCGCTCTTTACGCTCGAAGATCGGCACAAAGTCAAGCCGCGCGAGCACTTCGCCAAGCTGCTCCTTGAGCAACTTCGTCTTGTCGCTTGGCGGTTTATCCGGTGACGCCGGTATTTCCATTTTCAGTTTCTTTAACAACTCCGTGGCGGCAAGCAACTCTTTTCGAAGTTCGATGTCACGACTGGATCCGGCAATGATTTCCGGCCATTTGAGCGATTGAACAGCTTCCTCGAATCGATTGGTCTGGGTCGCGACGACTGCGGCTGTGATGCCGGATTCAACCATCGCCTCGCGATCATTCGGTGTTGTTCCTCTCAGCTCGAAGCCGCCATGAACTTCCAGCGTCAGTTTGATCAAGTCCGCTTGGTAGATGCGCGCCAGTCGGGCCACTGCCGTCAACGCAATACGGACGTCTCGGCCCTTGATGCTTTCGGTCCGAGCCAATTCATAGAACACATATAGCATGGCTGCCGAATGGTCGGACTGGCCTGCATCGCCTTTGTCGAGCAATTCACCGGCGAGCTTCGCTCTGGCCTTGAGGTTGGACTTCGCCTGCGCGAACTCACGCTCCATGACTTCACGCAACTTCTGTTCGGCCGCTTTGCGATCGGGCTCCG
>JAQBZS010001088.1 GCA_027622115.1 Planctomycetota bacterium
AGACTGAATTCTGGCGAATCCAGCTACTACATCAAATGCCGGTTTAATTTCAGCGTCGCCCCTTAAAATGGTCAGGAAATCGGACCGATCAGTCGTATCGGACGGATCAGTCGGATCAATTACCCGAGAGTCCGGCAACGCCCACGGAATTGATCGCAACGGACAGCCCATGCCGAGCCTTACGGTTGAAAATTATCTCAAGGCCGCGCTTCAGATATCGATGAAGAGCGGCTCCGGTTGGATTTCCACCGGCAGCCTCGCCGCAGCGCTCAATGTGTCACCCGGCACGGTGACCAGCATGCTCAAGACGCTGGCCGATTCCGAACTGGCGTTTTACAAGCCCTACGAAGGCGTGCGGCTGACGGACGCCGGTCGTAAACTCGCCCTGCGGGTCGTTCGACGCCATCGGCTGATCGAGTTGTTTCTGGTCGAAACGCTTAACCTGAAGTGGGATCAGGTTCATGACGAAGCCGAGAACATGGAGCACTCGGTGAGCGACTTCTTGATCGACCGCATTGACGATTATCTCGGCCACCCGGAATGCGACCCCCACGGCGCGCCGATTCCTGCTTCCGATGGCGAACTTCGCGGCGCGGAAGTTGAAGGTCTGCCGCTGGTTGAGTGTCCCACCGGGTCGCGAGTGCGGTTTGTGCGCGTGGTGAACCAAGGTCCGGAATTGCTACGGTATTTGTCGGAAGCCGGGTTTGAACTCGGCGGCGAGGCGGTCCTCCGAGACAACAACATTGACGCCGGCATCATCAGCGTCGAAGTCAATGGCCAAGCTCTGGCGCTGGGTCGTGAGGCCGCAGCTTCAATTCGGGTCTTGAAGTTGCAGGCGACTTCGCAGAGAAGCGGCTGAGACGGCGTTATGCTCGCCGCGCTCAGGAACGGAATCGGAAACCACGGTCCACGAGTTGCCTGCGGACGGAGTCATCCGCGAGTAGCTCGCGAAAGGCGATCACTGCCGGTTGATCCAGGCGCGACCGTGGCACGACGAAGTCGTAGTGCTCTTCTTGCAGCGGAATAAACGACAAGTCGTATTGCTCGGCGACATTCGAAATGGCGACGCCCCAATCGGCTCGGCCCTGCACCACCGCGGCCGCAACTGCATTGTGGGATTTCGTTTGCACGGCGAATCCACGTGGTCGAGTCTCGCCCAACAGCCCGTCGATCAACACGCGTGTTCCGCTGCCCGCGTTGCGATTCACCATCGCGCACTCGGGATCCTCGAGCGCCATGGCGATCGCCTCGTCCTTCGTGCGGCCCGCGAAGCGCGAGTCGTCGGGTCGAAACACAATGCCCTGCATTCGCCGATAGCCCGTCAACAATTCCAGATCGTCGCTCAGAAACGGGCGGTTGTATTCGCCGGATTGCGCATGCAACAGATGCATGCCGGCGATGTCGCACTCCGCCCGTTTCGCAGCCGTCAGGCCGCCCATGCTGCCGACGTGCATCGACTTCACGCTGAAACCGCGACGGATGGTCTCGCTCAACAGCACATCCAAACCCGTGCAATGGCTGCCGATCACCACCAAATCGGCGGGTCGCAGCGAACGGCCGAGCAACTGCACGTCGACCACGCTGCCCGCTTCCACAATCTCCGTGTGTTGATCGATCGTGACGAATCCGTCGGCTCCGCTGAACGTCGTCACGGACCCCGAACCCTTGCCCATTGGATATGCCGCAAGACTCGAACCATCGCCGGATCGCACCAATCCCACCAGCAAATACTCCGTGCGTCCGCGTTCCGAATTGAATCGCATCGGCAACGTGGCTCGTTCGATCGCCTGCGATTCCGCGGGTTGGCCGGCAAACGCCCGAATGACCGGAGCCACGAATTCATGAAACGTAAAGATCGCGGACGTTGGAAAACCCGGCAGAATCACGACCGGCTTTCCACGAGTCACAGCCAGACAAATCGGCTTGCCGGGTTTGAGCGCCACGCCGTGAGCCACGATACCTGGGTCATTCAGCTTCGAAACGACTCGGTAACTCAAGTCGCCGGCACCTTTCGAAGTCCCGCCGGACATCAGGATCAGGTCGCAGGCCATCGCGGCATCGAGCATCGTTTGTAAGTCGTCCAAGTCGTCCGGGGCGATGCCGAACACTCGCGGTTCTCCGCCGAGTTCACGGATGGCCGCCGCCAAGATCGCGGCGTTCGAGTCATACACCGTGCCGGGTCGCAACGGTTTTCCCGGAGCAATTATCTCGTCACCCGTCGAGATCACGCCGACGCGCGGCTTGCGAAACACGTCGACCGTCGCGCGGCCAATTGCAGCCAGCACCCCGATTTCGCGCGACGTCAACCGCTGACCGATTCGCAACGTGGTTTCGCCGCGAGCGATGTCGGTCCCCGCATAGGTGATGGACTGGCCGGGACTGACGGATCGTCGGATTTCGAGTCTCGGTCCGGCATCGGTTTCGATCAGTTCCGTATGTTCGATCATCACCACGGCATCGGCCCCGCGAGGCAACATCGCCCCAGTGGCGATCGGCGTGGCGAATCCGGGCAAGACCTCCATGCGCGGTTCAACGCCCGGCGAAAGCACTTCGTCGTTGAGTTGCACCAATCGAGGCGTCTCTTCCATCGCCCGAATTGTGTCGACCGAACAGACGGCGAATCCGTCCACGTTCGAGCGATCGAATGCAGTGACATCCACATCGGACACGACATCGCCGGCGAGCACGCGTTGCAGCGATTCGTGTAACGGCACGGATTCGCTGCCGAGCGGTCGCAGATCCAGATGCTCATGAAATCGGCGAGTCGCTTCGTCGCGGTCGATGACGTCCAGAAACTGCTCTTGCCGAGAGGCTTGTCGGACTTCGGGCTTCACAAAACGGTTCCCGTGGGTTGAAGGTGTAGCCACCGTCGCGAGACGGTGGTTTCGCGGCCGACCTCCACCGTCTGGCGACGGTGGCTTTGGTTT
>JAQBZS010001089.1 GCA_027622115.1 Planctomycetota bacterium
TCGGCGCCGCGCGATTCTTCTTGGTCGAGATTAAGGGGTCGGGGCTTTCAGCGGGATGAACAAGATAGACAGGATAACAATGCTTACTCGGCAAAGGCCGCCAACCCAGTCCTCATCGCCGGCGTGAGCGGGGACTTCCTCAACGTTCCGCAAGCCCGCAGCGCCAGCAAGGGGCGCACAAGCAAATCGCTGTCAATGCCTTCAGCGGTATTTCCGTGGCCAGACCTGTAATATCGCGCGCTTATTGCATCAATCATCCGTAGCAGTTTCAATAGGCGTGGGCACGCGTCGTTGCCCGAAAGAACGAGTCTATTTTTGCTGGCCAAATTGGAGAATGTGTATGACCAAGGGTCTCATTGCCCTGCCGCTCTTCGTCCTTAGTCTTATGGCGATGCAGGCCACGGCGGAACCGCTGCCGCAGGTGACGGACGTCGAGGTTCAGCCGCTGCTTGTGCACACGCATCGGCTCATTGAGGCGCTCAATCATTTGGGGGCTCCGTTGCCGGAAGAGGTACAGCGTGCGCTAGTGCGGGCGAGTGAGACGCTGGACGATGCCAAGGTGAGGCAACTGGTTCAAGAAACGCTTGATCCGCTTTGCTTGGTCATGGTCAACATCAATCCCGAATCGCGCGTAAAGGTCTCCGCGGGGCCCGCTGCGCCGGTACTTGATCAGCAGGGATGGCGCGTGTTTCTCGTCAAGGTTCATAATCGGGCAGGCGTCACTGCACCGTTGCAATGCCAAAGCGAGCAGGCCCAGCCGGTCGCCAACGCAACACCGGCGAAGCTCCGCGATCGCTGGCTGGAAATACAGATGTTCGACAAGCGTCCTTTGGCCAAGGGTCTTAGCGGTATCCAGCTCGAATACCGACCAATCCTGCTCTATAGTCGCGATGCCGGCCGGCGATCCGCGGTCTTGGCAGTGGACGTAGGACAGGGCACGCAAGATGCGGGTTTCCGCAACGACGTCGTGATCGATTTCGAGTGCCGTCGGTCCGCACCGGTGGTGTTTGTCATTCGCGACGAAAAGGGAAAGCCGACAACCGCTGGACTCGAGATACGAGACCAACGGGGACGTGTTTATCCGTCCCAAAATAAGCGGCTCGCCCCCGACTTCTTTTTTCACCCTCAGGTTTACCGCAATAGCGGCGAACATGTCCGTCTACCTGCCGGCGAGTACTCGATCAAGATCAGCCGTGGACCCGAATACTACGGTCTGCACCGCACGATTGAGGTGACGGGAAAAGGACAAACCGTTGAAGTCGACCTCGAGCGCTGGGTCGACCCCTCCGAATTCGGTTGGTGGAGTGGCGACCATCACATTCATGCGGCTGGCTGCTCCCACTACACCAATCCTACGGAAGGTGTGCACGCCGCCGATATGTTCCGGCACTGTATGGGCGAGGATCTCAAAGTAGGTGCCAATCTTACCTGGGGTCCCGGTTTCGACTATCAAAAGCAATTCTTCACCGGTAAGGTCGATAAGGTCTCGGTCTATCCCTACCTGTTGCGGTACGACGTCGAGGTCTCTGGATTCGGATCTCACCAGTCGGGACATCTATGCTTGTTGAGACTGAAGGATCAGATTCATCCAGGAGGGGATTCCAAGCACCACTGGCCGACGCTTTGTCTCAACACACTCCGCTGGGCGAAAAAACAAGGTGCTGTTTGCGGGCCGGCACACTCAGGTTGGGGACTCGAGGTCAACACGGACGAACTGCCCAACTACAAACTTCCACCTTTCGACGGCATCGGCGCGAACGAGTATATCGTCGACGTCACCCACAAGGTCGAAGGCCCCGACGGCAAGCAAGTGCCGGCGGTCGACTTCCTTTCGATGTGTGACACGCCCTATGTGTGGGAGCTCAACATCTGGTACCACACGCTCAACTGCGGATTCCGCACACGCGTGAGTGGCGAAACGGATTTTCCGTGCATCTACGGGGAACGCGTTGGCCTCGGACGCGCCTACGTGCGTCTGCCCGGGCGTCTAAACTACGATCAATGGTGCGAGGGGATTTCTCAAGGTGCGTGTTACGTCTCCGACGGCCGCAGCCATTTGATCGATTTCGTGGTGAATGAAGTTGCCTTGGGTACGCAGCGCAGCGAGTTGAAGTTTGCCGGAGCCGGTCCAATTCGAGTGACCGCCAAGGTATCTGCCCTATTGTCAGAACAGCGCGACAAGACCATACAAAACGCCAGCTACAAGAAGAAACCCTACTGGCACATCGAACGTTCTCGAATTGGGGAAAGCCGAGATGTTAAAGTCGAACTAATTGTCAACGGCTATCCGGTCGATGAGCAGCGAATCGTCGCCGACGGCACCCTGCATGACGTCGCTTTTGAAACCAATATCGAGCGGAGTAGTTGGGCAGCGCTACGGATCCTGGGTTCGAGCCATACGAATCCCATTTTTGTGCTCGTTGGAGATCGGCCGATCCGGCCATCACGACGTAGCGCACAGTGGTGTCTCGATGGAGTCGAGCAGTGCTGGACTCAAAAAGAACGGTTCATTGCCAAGCCGGAGTTGCCAGCAGCGCGCGAGGCCTACGACCACGCTCGACGCATCTACGGCAAGATCATCGAGGAATCTAATCTGGACGAATGACGCTTCCAACGTCCGATGCCGTTGGGCAAGTCCTCCCCTACCGCCGTCAATTCTTAAGTGCAACCGTGGCGGGGTCCCTAGCTGATGTTGCCTACACCGTGGAGACGGCGACGGTCGCCCGCACCGTTACGCGCCCGAAGCGAACCGCGTCACATCTCGCGGTTGTGCGTCGCGCCGGGCCGGGCATACCAGAACGTCGCGGCGGCATACTCCATGCGTTTCCAGTCGGGCATATGCCATGCCTCCATGTCGAACCGCAGAGACGAGTGGAACGGGATCGCATCGAGGACGCGGATGCGGGACGTGGTCGTGTACCCCCG
>JAQBZS010001090.1 GCA_027622115.1 Planctomycetota bacterium
CACGAGCGGAAGCGGCGACGGGATGGTTGATGAAAGCCGGGGTAGCTTGTCAGTCGTGCTTCCACCGACGCGGGGTCGGTGGAGAGCGGAACGCCCAGGAGAGCACATAGAAAACGGTAGCGTCAGGACAAAACCTGCACATGCGAAAAGCCGCAGATCACCGAGTCAATCCCAGAGTTTCAACACCCTAAGTCCGACCCCAGTCCCGTTCAACTTACTTGTCACAAACGCATCGAACAGTTTTTCCATCTGGTCGCTGGCAACGCCAGTCCCTGCGGGCACGCCTTCCTTCTTCATTCAACGTGGGCTCTGGTTGTACAATCTTTGGGTTGGCCAACGTCTTTCGTTTCGAGAAGGGCGGCGGCGGGTGTCAAAATTCTGAGGATCGTCATCAATGCCAACAACTATGAAACAACTTGCAGCAATATCGGCGCTGTTCGGCGGCTTGATCACGAACGGTGCCGTTGCATCCGCCAATGATCCGTTCGTCGTCAATGTTTGGCCGGGTAAGCCGGCGGACGACGATGCCGCCACGATCGGCGATGAGAAGTTCCGCGAACTGATCGTCACCGTCCGCACGCCAGAGAACACGCCGCCGCTGTTGTTTGTTCACGCCTCGGATGATTCGATCAGCGACGTGGAACACAGCGTGACGATGTACGTGGCACTGAAGCGAGCTGGCGTTCACAGCGATTTGCACATCTACTCATCCGGAGGCCACGGCTTTGGAGTGCGACCCAGCAACGGCACGTGTTCGGCGTGGACACAGAACTGCATCGTCTGGTTGCAGAGTCGAGGATTCCTGGAAACGAACTCGAAGAAGTAAAGGGATTCAATATGAATAACTCACGACTTATTTCCCGTCGGACCATGTTGCGAGGTGCTGGCGTTGCAATTGCGCTGCCGGCTTTGGATTGCATGCGACCGGCAGTCGCATTGGCATTACCACCCGAGCAACGGGAACCGTGTCGCATGGTCGCGATCAATTTCGAGCTTTCCTTTCATCCGCCGAATCTGATGCCGGAAAAAGCGGGCCGCGACTACGAAACGACTTCGTATCTGAAACCGCTGGTCGATCTTCGCGACAACTTCACGGTCATCTCGGGCATGTCGCATCCGGAAGTCGACGGCGGCCATGCCGCGTCCATGTCATGGCTGACGGGTGCGCCGCATCCGGGTGCCGCGAACTTCCGAAATTCGATTTCCTTCGATCAGCTCGCCGCCCGGCAGATCGGACTGCAAACCCGGTTCGCGTACTTGTCACTCGGCGGCGGCGGAATTTCCGTCTCGCCCAATGGCGTGAAGATCCCTGGCATCCCATGGCCCGAGTATCTCTTCAACAAGATGTTTCTGGACGGTCGTCCGGGTGAAAAGGAAGCGAACATCGCTCGCCTGCGCGAAGGACAGAGCGTCCTCGACACCGTATTGGAGAGTGCCAGCAGAATGCGTCGCCGAGTCGGTCAACGAGACAACCGAAAACTGGACGAGTACTTCACGTCGGTGCGTGAGGCCGAGCAGCAATTGCAGAAAGCGGAACAATGGCAACACAAGCCGAAACCGAAAGTTGATGCCAAGCCGCCCAGGAATATTCTCGACCAGACCCGCTCGATCGAACGAGCGCGTTTGCTCTACGACATCATGTATCTGGCGATTCAGACTGACTCAACACGACTCATGACCTTGACCGTCGGTGATTCGAGCCACGTGCCGGCGCTGCCGGGTGTCTCGATGAATTACCACGATCTCTCGCACCACGGTCAGGATCCGGAAAAACTCAAGCAGCTCGGCATCGTCGAGTCCGAACATGTAAAGGCTTTTGGAGACTTCGTCCGCCGCCTGAAAGAAACCGGGGAAGACGAAGCAAACCTGCTCGACCGCACGATGGTGATGCTCGGATCGCACATGCACAGCGGCGGTCACAACAACCGCAACCTGCCGGTCATCTTCGCCGGCGGCGTCTTCCGCCACGGCCAGCACATCGCTCGCGATCAGGACAACAACGACCCGCTCGCAAATCTCTACGTCACGATGCTCCAGCGACTGGGAATCGAGGTCGATCGTTTCGCATCAAGCACGGGAACGATGAAGGGCCTTGAACTCAAGAGCTGAATCTGAAGTCGATCGGTTCGGCTGTCGGGCAGTCGAGACCTGACGGACTACTGGTGTGACAGGGATCGCGCGGTCAATGTGTGGGGAACGGCAGATCGACTTCGACGACGACCGGGGATGACGCGCAGTGGCGAGTGGAGGTCGAGCCGCAACAGGGTGCCGGGCGGTTCCGTTGACGATCGCTGGTAAGAATACGATTGCCTTGAGATCCTGGAATTGACCAGTCCGAACGACGCCGACGTCATCCGGAATTGGACTCCCCACGACATCATTCGACTGGTGCTGAAATGACGCGAGCCCGTCGCGATACGACCGTCGTGTCGCCTCAGGCACTGACCTTGCTGAACGGTGCGGTCGCCGGAACTCAGGCAAGATCCTTTGCCGGGCGTCTGCTGCGTGAATGCGGCGAGACACCTCAGGAGATCGTGCAACGAGCATGGCCGCTGGCATTCGGACGCCACGTGGATGATGTCGAGCAACAACGAGCCATGATGTTTCTCACGTCGAGAGAAAAGATGCTGGTCAGTCAGAATCCGAACGATCTGGTTCAGCCGCTCGACGCACCGCGTGACCTCACTCGTCCGGCACTCGGCGCGGCTCTGGTCGAGCTGTGCCTGGCTCTGATGAATACCAGCGAGTTCATTTACATCGATTGAGGTTGTTGTGATCACAAGACGGCAGATGCTGGCGCAAAGTGGCATTGGAGCAGGCATGCTCGCCATGGCCGATCTGTTGTCGCGAGTCTTCAGCTCAGGAAACGTCAACGGCGAGCGACGACGGCAGTGACTCGCTGGCGTCGCGACCGCCAGCTT
>JAQBZS010001091.1 GCA_027622115.1 Planctomycetota bacterium
CGGCGACGTGGCCGTATTCGTCATGGCGAAACAGGCTGACCGAGCGACCGAACGGCTGGTCAAATTTCAAAAGATCTCCGGTTCGTGGAGATTCTTCGACAGCACAACACAGATCGCCAAGGACGTCCGGGCCTCGATTCGCGGGACGGACAGCGACGAGAAGTGGAAACAGGCCGATGCTTTGAGTGCTGCAATCGAACGCTTGGTGTTGTTGATCCAGGCCGACACCAAGAAAGCCGCCGAAGCTGCCGCCCAGGCGAGTTCCACCACCGACGCCAAAGTTGCCGACGCCGCAGCGAAACTCGCCGCGAAACATGCGGACGCAGTCATCCAAACCATCAAGGACGCACTGAATCAAGGCGCGGCAGCGAGAAAACTCGCGGCAACAGCCGAAGGGACCGGATTGCGTAATCAAATGCAAGCTTTGGAAGAATCCTCGAAAGACCTGATGCGACGTGGCTTCGACGCTCTGCGATCAAAGGAAGTTGCCCGTCGAGCCGCAGCGAAGTTGTCGTCGAACTAAATTCGAGTTTGTCACGTTTGGGGGATCGGGGTCGGGCTTACGTATTTCAGATTTGGCGGGCATTCGACGCGGAATTCACAAACAACAACAAACCGCCAAATCTGAAATCCGTAAGCCTGACGCCCAAGTTCTCAACTCGCGCGTTTTTCGAATGTAACGTCGAATCAACTACATCGCCGAAAATCAAGTGGCGGCGGGCGATTCCCGTTTTCCGGCGACATCGGCGAATTCAACTCAATTCAAAGAACGAGGGAATTGAGGACTTGGGGGTCAGGCTTACGTCTTTCAGATTTGGCGGGATGACGTTCTTGATGAATTCCGCGTCGAATGCCCGCCAAATCTGAAATACGTAAGCCAGACCCCGAAAAAACAGAGTCCGCACACAAAGGCATTCCATGTCCTCAAACTTCACTCGCCGCTCATTCTTGAAGTCCACCAGCGTTGCCGTATCAGCGGGAGTCGGGCTTGCGACCGCTTCATCCGAAGCAGTCGCGAAAGACGTCGCCGCCAAGTCGCCGTTTGGGTATTGCTTCAACACCAGCACCATCCGCGGCCAGAAACTGGATGTCGTCGCCGAGATCGAAATCGCCGCGAAAGCCGGCTACGACGCCGTGGAACCTTGGGTTCGAGAAATCGACGCCTACGTCAAAAACGGCGGAACATTGAAAGATCTTCGCAAACGCATCGGTGATCTTGGCCTGACGGTTGAAAGCGCGATTGGCTTTGCAAAATGGATCGTCGACGACCCAGCGGAACGTAAGCAAGGACTGGAACAAGCCAAACGCGACATGGATACGCTCGCGCAAATCGGCGGAAAACGCATCGCAGCACCTCCGGTGGGAGCCACCAACCAGACGGACCTCAACCTGTTCGAAGCCGCCAAACGCTATCGAGCGCTTCTGGAACTCGGCGATGAAATGGGCGTTGTGCCGCAAGCCGAGGTGTGGGGCTTTTCGAAGTCACTTTCGCGGCTTGGCGAAACGGTCTTTGTCTGCGTCGAAGCGGGTCACCCGAAAGCGTGCGTGCTGCCGGACGTGTACCACATCTTCAAGGGTGGTTCGGAATTCGCCGGATTGAAGTTACTCGCCGCCAACGCGATCCAAGTGTTCCACATCAACGACTACCCCGCCAATCCGCCGCGCGCCGAGATGAATGACTCGCACCGAGTCTACCCCGGCGACGGTGTGGCTCCGTTGAACGACATCCTGCGGATGCTCGCAAACAATGGCAGCCGTTGCATGTTGTCGCTCGAATTGTTCAACCGAGACTACTGGAATCAGGACGCGACCGAGGTCGCGAAAACCGGACTCGAAAAAACGAAACAAGCGGTTGCAAAGGCAATCGCAGGATAAGGCGGAGAGCAGCCTTGGATTCGCCGATTGGACGATCACTGCGGGTCAATGCATGGCGACGCATGTGTTCCGCTCTCGTGGCCGTTTTGGCTCTGACGGCCGATCTGTGGTTTGCAGCTCATCCGCTGGTCGCATGGCGGTCTGTCGTGGCATTCACTCTGGCGATCGCGTTTCTTGCGGCGCATGGCTGGAACCGCGAGTCGCTCGGCTTGCGGATCACGCCGATTCAGCCCGTCCGTTCGTGGTTGGTGCCGATTGCCATAATCAGCGTTGGTTTGGCAATTATCCTCGCGGCACTTTTCGTTGCCGCGAATCTGCTCGAATTCGAAATGGTCATTCCACGTGTGGCTCCGGAGCATGCGTTTCGGCGATTCCTTCAAATGTGCGTGCATGCTCCGCTTTTGGAAGAAACGGTTTATCGACTAATGCTTTGCGTCGCGGTCGCCGGTGTCATTGGTCCCCGAACGGCCATCGCGGCCAGCGGGCTGGTCTTCGCCGCGTTACATTTCATCTACGGGAATCCAAGCCCCGAGAATCAGCTTGGCGGATTCATTTTGGCGTGGGCCTACATGAAGAGCGGCAGTCTTGGTCTACCGGTCATGCTGCACGCCCTGGGGAATCTTGCCGCACTGGCGATTCAGTTCGCCGCGTGGTTTCTGCTGCCGTGAGCAAGACGCTCGACCAACCGAGGGCGGGCACTCTTGCCCGTCATTGCCACGGGGGACGGGCATGAGAAGAGTGCCCGTCCTACCTGAGCATTGCAGCAGCCAGCGGAAGTTGATCAGTTCATTCCGAAATCGCTGCGTGGAGTCGCAAATCCGGCATTTCGCGCACGGTTGTGACGGCACTTGAATGACCTAGAATGCCGCAACATCCGTCCGTCGCCGCAAATTTCCGCACCGTTGCATTTCAACACCCAAAGGAGCACCCATGGCCTACTCACTTCCCGATCTGCCCTATGCGTACGATGCGCTCGAGCCGCACATTGATGCTCGCACCATGGAAATCCATCACGACCAGCATCACAACGCCTACATTCAAAAAG
>JAQBZS010001092.1 GCA_027622115.1 Planctomycetota bacterium
GAATTCTGGCGAATCCAGCTACGGTAACTCGCATGCCAAATGCCGGTTTAATTTCAGCGCCGTCCCTTATCAAGATTCGATTGGGTGGCCGGGGTCGGAGCGATCCACTTGGTTGTCCTGCGGTGATTCCTTTTCCTTGCGGCGAAACCAACCGGCAACTTTCCTGGCGGCTCGACCGAACAGCCGCCCGGTCACAATTTCTTCCGTGACGGTCGGTTTCTCGTTGGCGAAGTTGGACCACACGGCCGTCACATACGGTGCCGACGTGTCCTTGAGCGAATGGAACAGCCCGCGTTCGCGGATATCCTTCAGTGCTCCGCCGTAATAGCCGATGACGTTGCGATTGAAGAGGCCGCCGACAACCTGCACGCCGGTGAGCGTGCCTCGAGTGACCGTCTTCACCTTGCCCAGGGTATGCATCGTCAATGCCCCGGACACCCCGAGTAGGCTGACGTCTTCACGCTTCGAAATGTCGCGCATCTCCTGCCAATACGCTTTGATTTCGTGTTCGGGCAACATCCCGCGCAAGTCCGCCGATGTGGCGGCTTCCTTCGTTTTGTGCAGGGATTCACGAAGCTGAGCGATTGACAGCGGTGGCGTGTCGAACAGCGACGCGGAATGTCCGCTCGCACTCTGCACGGCGTTGAGCACATCGTCCACATTGTCGATCGTCGAACCCGCGTCGATGAGGCCCTGCTTGCGAAGTTCGCTCGCCAATTCATGGACGTAGGACTTGGTGCCGTAAGCCACGTCGCTCAGGATGGCCATGATCCAGACCGGCGAGCAATGCAGTGTCGCCAGTCCGGCCAAGTCGATGAAGTTGCCGACGGCTTTGCGAGCCACAAAGTCGTCGTTGACATCGGGATTCGCACCGCCTTCCGGCTTCACGCCACCGACTTTGTCCGTCAGAAAGCTCAAGGAATTCCGCACAACCAGCTCGTACGTCTTCGCACTCTTGAACGCCTGAGGCACGATGAATTCGGCCGTTTCACGCACGGCACCCGCCGCCAAACCGACGGTGCTGCGAACCGCGCGCTCGGGAACGGTCAGGCTGTACACGAGCAATCGCGAAAGTGATCTCTTGCCCGCGATGCTTGCCGAACCCAGCGTTTCACCTGCGTCAAGCCAGACGCCGGCACACGCCGGGCAACGATCGATCACCGTGTCGTCCAACCGCAGCGCCGCCATGGATGCAGCGCAGCCTGGACACGCGATGATGTCGCTCGATTCCGCCGGTTCGAACAAGCCGTCTTGCAGGGGTGCGTTTTCTAGAAACACGCCCTCGCAATTCTTGCAATTCCATGAGCCTTGGCCGTGTGGATCCAGCGAGTTGTCCGGGCAGCGTGGGCACTTCATTGAGTCCGGGCCTTCCACAGATTAAGCGTGATGTGGGCCTGGCCCTGGTGATGGGCTTCATGCCAGCCCAACACCTTGAGCACCGTCTGAATCGTCCAGCCGCGTTCAGCCAGCAGACCGTCCGGGATGCGTTCGAGATCGCCTTCGGTCAAGCTCGCCACCGTGGCCAGCAGGTGTTGGCGAGACTCCGCGAGCAACGAACGGATTGCGTCAACACTCGGAATATTGTCGTCGGGAGTGCTTCCTCCCTTGAAGCGTCCGATGATCTCGGCAAATGCCGGTGGCGTCCCCACCAACCGTTCGGTCGCGAACAATTCTTCGGTCACGCCAATGTGCATCAGTTGCCACGCGATGTGGGCTCGACCCTCGCCCGGACGCCACCCCAAAACGGTTTGCGGGTCATCCAGCGCAACGATGTCGTCGAGCGCCTCCGCCCGCGATTGAATTCCCAAAAGGCGGCCGCCGTGGCGATCGTGGTGGATTGCATCGAGTGTGCTCCTGGTTGAAATGAGTTCCGTGTTGATCGAAGGGCGACTCGCCGTGCGTCGACTCATCCGGCGGCGAGTGAGTGCCGATGGTAATCTCTTTCGGCCATCAATTCCGCCAAGATCACGCGTTGGTTGCGTGATGCTTTGATCGTGCCGCAGAATGCGCCACGGATACCGACTCCATCGCAACCGGCTCCGCTGAGTTGCGCGGCACATTGTTTGAGGATCTGAATCCATGCGCGGCAAATCACAACTCGCGATTTCAGTTTGCATCCTGTTGCTCGGCTCAGCGGCGATTCACGCGGATCAGACCATCACGATCATCCCCGCAAAGATTGTGCTGTCCGGGCCGGAAGCCATGCACAGACTGCTCGTGCAGCGAGTCGAGGACGGTCGCATCGTTGGGCTGCCGAACGGCCCGGTTGCGTGGAAATCCGACAACAAGATCGTGGCCATCGAGAATGGCGTGGCGGTCCCTAAGGGCAACGGCAAGACCCGTGTGACCGCGACCATCGGCAAGCTCTCGGCCTCGTGCGAAGTCGAAGTGCTGCAAATCGACACGCCGCATCAATGGAGCTTTCGGAACCACGTTCAGGCGGTCATCGCCAAGTCCGGCTGCAATTCCGGTTCTTGTCACGGAGCACTCGCCGGTAAGGGCGGCCTCAAGCTGTCGCTGCGAGGCTACGACACGAATCGCGATCACCACACGATCACGCGACAAGCCCGCGGACGCCGGATCGAACTTTCAGACCCCGGTCGCAGCTTGATCTTGGCCAAACCATCCGGCGGCATCGCTCACAAAGGCGGCGTCCGGTTTGACGTGGGATCAAGAAACTACCGAGTCATTTCAGAATGGATTGCTGCGGGCGCTCCAGGTCCCAGCGACACCGATCCGCGAGTCGATCGCCTTGAGGTGCTGCCCGCACTTTCCGTGTTGCAACCAGGAGACGAACAGCAGGTGCTCGTGCGTGCCCATTACTCGGACGGCCGCATCGAAGACGTGACCGAATGGGCCAAGTTGACTTCGACCAATGAGACGATCGCCAAGATTGATCAAACCGGGCGAGTGTCCG
>JAQBZS010001093.1 GCA_027622115.1 Planctomycetota bacterium
TCATCGAGCCGCGCCCGTCAGGAAGCGAATCAGGCAGCTCCGCTTCCTAACGGGCGAGGACGGTTGGCCAACCGGTGATCAACGAAGCACACCGCTCAGCTTTCATTCTTCGTAAGCCATTTTTTCACTTGCGGAATCTCATGGGTTTCCAGTCGCTCCAAGAGCCGCTGGGGATCGTCGTCCGCGAAGAACAGTTCGCGATTGGATTCCTTGACGAATTCGCGCTCGATCGTGCGGTCGATCATGGCCAAGATCGGGTCGAAGAAGCCCTGGATGTTGAGCAGCCCGGTGTTCTTGTGGTGGATGCCCAGTTGGTTCCAGGTGACGATTTCGAAGAACTCTTCGAGTGTCCCGAAGCCGCCGGGCAACGCGACAAACGCGTCCGACAATTCCGCCATTAGCGCCTTGCGTTCGTGCATGCTGCGGACGATTCGCAGGTCCGACACGCCTTCGTGCATGACTTCCTTCTTGGCGAGGAACTCGGGGATCACGCCGATCACATGCCCGCCTTCCGCCAGCACCGAATCCGCGACCACGCCCATCAGCCCGATGCTGCCGCATCCGTAAACCAAGTCCCAGCCGCGTTTGACGATCAGCTTGCCGAGCAAATCCGCCGCTTCCCAAAACACTGGGTCATTCCCCATGCTCGATCCGCAGTAGACACAAACTCGCTTGATCACTGGCCCGTGCTCCGAAATTGAAACGAGTACAGGTCCGCGTTCTTGAGCAGAAACCGAATCTTGACCGGCTGGCCAACAAGTTCGGTCAGCTTGGCGACCGACTTCCACGCCACGACTTGACGAATCTCGTCGCCCGCAAACGGCCGCGAATCGCCGGCCGAAAACCCCTGGATCGGTTCACCAGCCGCCGACAGCAATTCGACGCGAACTTCGCCACCGTCGTGGGTTGCATAGTTCATCGTCAGCGTGTCACCACTAAACGTCACCGGTTTCGTGACGAGTGTTCCCGACTTCGCACCGGCTCGCACCGACACGAATCCGTCCACGCGATACATGAAACGACGCACGCGACTATCGGGTCCGGTGTAGTAGGCCTCGGTGGCATACACCGCCAGTTCGCGGTCGTTGCCGGGAAGCTGAATCAAACCGTTCGTCATGTAGTTGCTGCGATTTGCGTTGCGGTCCTTGGGGGCGGTTCGCGGGACGACGGCTTTCTCCCAGCGTTGGAAATGGAAACCGTCTCGGCCGGCCATCAGCGTGGGTTCCACTTGCTGGGAACTTGCATGAAATCGCGTGGGAAAGCCGAGGTAGATGTGTGGGGCTCGGTCGTAAACGCGGATGGCGTTGGTGTAAAGGTGCTGGTTGGGAACGCCGGTGTACTCCAGGAATTTCGGCTCGGTCCATGTGCGAAAGTCGGTTGACGTACACGTCATGATGTCTCGCAAGCCATTGCGTCCCATGCGATGGAAGTCGACATAGAGTTTCCGGTTCGGATCCCAGAACGCGAGATTTTGCGAGTCGAACGCTCCTTTGGTGATAACGGGCGTTTCACTGACCAGATTCCATCGAATGCCGTCCGCCGATTCCCACGTCCACAGCCCGCGTTTGTAGCCACCGCCGAGTGCCTTGTACTTCGCGTCGGGTTTGCAATTCGGGTTGGGATCCTTGAAGGGCGTGAAGTTGTGGGTGCCGTATTTGCCGGCCCAGACGATGTTGTTCTTCTTCGAACCGTTGAATTCAAAGAGTCCCAATTCAGGCTTCTTCCAGTGAATCCCGTCGCGGCTCTCGGCGTAGCACGCGAATTCCGGATGGGCGGCCTTCTTGGTTTTCTCGTCATAGTGCGAGCCGCGGTAATACATGCGGTACAGATCGCCGTCTTGGAAGATGGTGTAGTAGGCACACGTATTGCCTTCCCACGGTTGATCGGTCACGAGCACAACTTCTTTCGGAGCCGGTTCATGAACGAATTGAACCGCGTCTCCGGAAAGTTTGCCGACGACGTGATTGTCGATAAACAGTTCCAGGCGAGTTCCCAGCTTGATGGGCTCGGTGTTGGAATCCGCGTTTGTGGAATCGGCACACGCTCCGGCGACGATTCCCGCGAAGATGGCGAGGGTTCGGAATTGAATCATGATTGCTCCTGGTGACGTTCGTGCGGCTGACGCGTCCGTTGTGGGGACTATACTGCTGACCGCAGCGTTTTGCGTCGTCGCAAGTTCGCCAGTTTTGGGAGACCGCGTTGAAAACTCTACTGCTACTTCGACACGCCAAGTCGAGTTGGGACAACGCCAACATGTCCGATCGCGAACGCCCACTCAACAATCGCGGGCAACGCGACGCGCCACGCATGGCGCGGCTGCTTGACGAGCAACAACTGACGCCGGACCTCATCCTGTGCTCGACTGCGGAACGTGCTCGCGAAACGACGCAATTGATCGTGGAGCACTGCGTTCGCGAAATCGAAGTGCGTCACACCAAGCGGCTGTACTTAGCCGCTCCCAAGGAATGCGCGAGTGCCGTGCGCGACAACGCCGACGCAGAGAGCTGCGTGATGATCGTGGCGCACAATCCCGGTTTGGAAAATCTCGTGACATCGCTCAGCGGCGAATACGAACGCATGTCGACTGCCGCACTCGCCCGCTTCGAAGTTGATATCGAGTCGTGGAAGGAGTTTTCGCTCGACACGTCGTGCCGATTGGTACATGTGTATCGGCCGAAAGAACTGTGAGGCGAGTGGCTGGAAGGGGCGGGAGTCAAAACTGTTCGGGACTTGAAGCTGCGGCTGGAGGCCAAACTGCGTTTGCGGGACGCTCGTCAACGGACGGGAGCAACGACTGAGCAGCTACATCACGCTGATGTCTGATGTCACATCATGCACTCCACCGTAGCGTGTTGAAAATTCGGCCTTGACAGCGGATCGGGTTTACTCAGGTTTTGTGGTCCGCATTTTCTCTGC
>JAQBZS010001094.1 GCA_027622115.1 Planctomycetota bacterium
GCTTGGTCACCGTCGCTGCGATGGTCGTCACGGTTTCTTCACAATCAATGCCTGAAATTCAGGCTCAAGTTCGCAAGCAGGCGAAGAAGGGCGGCGCTAAAAAGCCACGCCCAAAGAACGCCATTTTCAAGCAAAACCAACAGGCCACCGCCGCGACATTCCGTGTGCCGGTCGGAACTGTTCAAGCCAATCAGCGGACGCAGATTCTCAATTCCGCCCGCAAGCTGGATGAACTCGTCGAAGCGAATTACCGCAAACACAACGTTGAGCCGAATCCAGACTCGGACCACGATCAATTCGTTCGTCGCGTGTATCTCGACATCACCGGCACGATTCCCAACCTGTCGCAATACCAAGCCTATCACAATTCCCGCAGTCCGGATCGCCGCGCGGAATTGATCGACCGGTTGCTGAATTCGGACGAATACGCCAGCCACTGGTACAACTTTTGGGCCGGCGTGCTGCGGTTGCAGGATCTGCCCGACAACAACGTCTGGCTCGAACCGTATCAGGGCTGGATCAAGGACTCGTTGCGAGCCAATCGCCCGTATGACAAATGGGTCCATGAAATGCTGACGGCGTCCGGCAAGTCCTTCACCAGCCCGCCGACCGGCTATTGGCTACGCGACGACGGCATGCCCTTGGACGCGATGAACAACACCGTGCGAGTCTTCCTCGGCACGCAAATCGGGTGTGCTCAATGCCACGATCATCCATTCGACAAGTGGACGCAGAAAGAGTTTTACGAGATCGCATCGTATACCTACGGCATGCAGACTCGTGGTTCGTTCAAGGACATTAAGCGACTGCGGGACGCGATGGGCAAGATCGATCCCAAGTTCCGCCAAGGCCGCTACAACCGGCTGCTCAGTATGAACCGTATGTCGATCTTCGACACGAATCGTGCGCTCAAGTTGCCGCACGACTATGCCTATAAGAACGCCAAGCCGAATCAGGTCATCCAAGCCAGCGTGTTGTTCGGCAGCGAACCCAAGACGAATGCCATGACTTCGCGACGTGAAGCATTCGGTGCCTGGTTGACGTCGCGGGACAATCCACGATTTGCCAAAACAATAGCCAATCGCTTGTGGAAGCAGTTGATGGGCGTGGGACTGATCGAGCCCGTCGATGACATGCGAGACGACAGCGTGGCCGAGAATCCCGCGTTGATGAGCTTCCTGGAGTCCGAGATGAAGCGGCTCAACTTCAACATGAAGGAGTATCTGCGGCTGATCTTGAACAGCCGCACGTACCGGCGAGAAGCGGAAACCAAGACCGTGAGCCTGGAGAGCCAATTTCACTTCCCGGGCCCGGCGCTGCGGCGCATGACGGCCGAACAAGCCTGGGACTCGCTGTTGACCCTGGCCGTCGTGAAGCCCATGTCCTTCCAAAAGCGGGAGACTCGACCGATCGCGGCCAAACTCGACGTGGATCTTGCCAAGGCTTCAGCCCAGCAGGTCATCGATCGTGTGAAGGAACTTGAACCGATCTATTTCACGCGGAAGGATCGCGGAAAAGATGAAGCCCCTTACAAGTACAAGGGCATTCTGCTGGCACGCGCGTCGGAGTTGGATTCCCCGGTGCCGTCCGACCATTTCCTGCGTCAATTCGGCCAGTCCGACCGCGAAATCATCGACTCGGAATCCGTGGACGGAACTGTGCCTCAAATCCTGACGATGTTCAATGGACCGATCACGCACATGATGCTGGAAGAAGGTTCCGTGATTTACAGCAACGTTGTGAAAGCTCGCACCACGGACGATCGCATTGATGTGATTTTCTTCAGCGTGCTCGGTCGCAAGCCGTCGGCCATTGATCGGCAAACGGCTCGGGATCAAATTAAGAGGGACGGCAATGCCGGCTACGGCAACGTCATCTGGGCGCTCATCAACACTCGCGAATTCTTGTTCATTCAATAGTTTTATCTCGATCCCAAACAGTCTGACGACTGTAAGACGGGCACTCTTGCCCGTCTTTGCCACGCGAGACGCCATGCGAGACGCCATGCGAGACGGGCAAGAGTGCCCGTCTTACACTCCAAAGCAATCAAACTAGCACAACTGTTAAGGGAACTCCCGATGAAATTCGAACTCAACAACTTTGACGATGTGTCTCGCCGCTCTGTTCTGTCGCTGGCGGCGAAATCCATGCTGGGTGTCAGCATGTTGCCGATGGCGAACGCAATCGCTGCTCCCGGCGGCAAGGGTTCGACGAAGAGCGTGATCTACTTATTCATGTCCGGTGCGATGAGTCATCTCGACTCCTTCGATCTCAAGCCGGGCCGCGAGGTACAGGGGGAAACCAAGCCCGTCCGCACCAACGTGGCCGGACTGCAAATCAGCGAGTACTTCCCGAAACTCGCCCAGCAAATGAAAAAGCTGGCCATTATTCGGTCGATGTACACGGAGACGGGAGCCCACGGGCCGGGTCGCTATTTGATGCGCACGAGTTACAAGGAGATTTCCACCATTCGCCATCCAACGATGGGAGCCTGGGCTCAACACCTGCTCGGCCAGCGAAATCGCGACCTGCCGGACAGCGTGATCGTGGCTGGCGGCGGTCGCTATCCGGCGGCCGGTTTCATGGAAACGAAATACACGCCGCTGCCGATCGGAGACCCGAATAAGGGCCTGCAAAACACCACGTCGCCGTCGTATCTCGGCGAGAATCAGTTCCAAAAGCGGATGTTGCTGTCATCGACATTCGACCGACGTTTCCGCGCCAAATACGACCAGGACGCGGTCAACGCCTACACGTCGATCTACGCTCAAACCGTGCGACTGTTGAAGAGTCCGCAGATCAAGGCGTTCGACATCAACGCCGAATCCAAGAAAACGAAGGACCTGTACGGAGCGAATCGGCTGGGTCAGGGCTGCCTGTTGGCTCGACGACTGGTCGAAAACGATGTGCGTTTCG
>JAQBZS010001095.1 GCA_027622115.1 Planctomycetota bacterium
ACTCTTGCCCGTCTTTGCCACCAGAGACGGGCAAGAGTGCCCGTCTTACAGCATCCTTGGTCAGTGGATGCTCGATGCGGAATCCCCCGAGGCCGGCGAGTTGCTTTTCACTTAAGTTCGTTAGGAGCTTGGCGACTTGCAGCCAACCTTGTTCGTCATATGCAGACCAACCGCGTCGTTCTTTGAAGCCCAACGTTACCGAAGGCCCAAGTCTTAACTCCGGATGGATTTCGACAAGCCACCGCTTGGAAAGCGGATCGAGTTGGAATGTGGCGTCGTACCCGGTATCTCCGATGTCGATGATCAATTGAGGCATGAGTGACTCCTCTGAACAGCCATCTGAATTGAGCTTGCCTTGATCGAGAAGCGTCACTTCGGCGGCGATTTCGCCACGGGCGGTGCCTTGATGTCGAAAGTGAAATTCGGTTCGTTGAGACTTTCTTCGTACTTGCCCACGTAACCCGCCGACTGGCAACGAATACTGTAACGTCGTGGCACCAATTCGGCCGAAATCGGGACGTCCAACTCCACGTGGTCGCGACCACTCGGGATCACGATCGTCTCGGGGAGTTTGATGCCCGGCACATCCGAAGTCGGCGTGACGACGACTTCCCCGTTGTAATTCGTCGTGCGGTTGGCCAAAACCTTAATCTTGGCCATCGAACCCGGCTCCACAGTGACCGTGGCCGGTTCGAACGTCGGCTTGAACGCGCTGCGAACGTCGAGGTCGAATGTGCGGAACAGCGTGACTTCATAACCGTCCAACGAAACACTCGCGCTCAAGTCGACTCGCGCTTTGGTGTACTGTGTGTTGATGCGGTTACGAAACGTGCCTTCGACTTTCGGCTGATCAACAGTGGCGTTTGGGATCCGGACATAAACATTGCTGCGTTCGACGGCTTCATCACCGATCTGCCCCCCCTGGGCGGCGAACACGATCGGCTTGCCGAGTCCAGTCACGCGACTCGTGACGATGGGGAACGACGCGCTCTGATACTTCGCCATCACCAATTCTTTTGATGGAACTTCAACGGTGAATGGTGCCGGCGGCGTGACTATCAAGGCCAGTCTCGTCTCCAGCGACGGCGGCAGATGAATTTGGTTGTCGCGCAAGGCGTACGGGATCAGATCCTTGTTGATGAGCTGCTGGTCGATCAGCGGTTGAAACGTCACGATGCCTTCCGCTTCGGCCTTGCCGTCCGCCGACTTGCAGTGACCGACGATTTCGAGCGTGGACAGGCCAAGAACCGTCCCAGACGTTGCCGAAACACGGCACACAACTTCGTTGACATCCGCGGGAATCGTGCTCGGTTCAATCGAAACGCCTTTTGGAACCCCGATCAGTTCCAACGAAATCGGACCGGCGATGCGTTGCCGATTCACGGTGATCGGCACCGGCTGCCAGGATCCCTGAGGTACGGTGAGTCGACTGACTTCCGCCGACATCGTCAATTCGGGCCGCTGCTCGGTCACTTCGATGCGGTACGCAAACGTTGGCCCGCCGTCGCCGGCGACATCGCGGACCATCAACCAATGCATGCCGTCTTTTCCGGCCTGATACGTAAAATGGGCTTCGAGTGCTCGCGTGACTCGCCCAATCCTGACGTTGACGTCGTCAATTCGCCGCACGACCCGATCATCGGGCACGAACATCACTAACTCCAAGTCCGCCGCCGATCCCATCTCGCGAGACACGCCGACAAAGTCAAATGCCTGGCCCTTTGTCATGTGGAAGGCGAAGCAGTCTTGATCACCTCGACGACCAAGAACACCGTTGAGCGTGCCGGGTACGACGGCCAGCGTGGCGGTTTCGTCGGGATCTTCATTGGGCTCGGTTTCGATTTTCTGTGCATCAACCGAGATGGTCTTCAGCGGAACCCATGTCGCGGGTCGACTTGGAGCGGTGCGAATTTCACCGAAGAACCCCCGAGTCCGTGGACGATTCGTGACCGTGACCGTGGCTCGCTGATCGGGAACTTCGGGCAACCACGTGGTCAGTGTCGTTCCCGGCCGACCCGCGGACGGAATGACAACGTTCGCTGCCGGGAAATCGCCCATCCGCAGTATGTAATTCCACGTTGGCCGACCTTCAAAACGAGCGTCTTGAACTTCGACGATCGCTCGCCCGGATTGGGCAAACGTGTGGGAAAAACGACAGTCGTAAAACAAGCCGGGATCGTTGTCTCGCCGAGCCACGATCTGTCCCGCCTCGTCTCGAATGGTGACCACGGGATCGTAGTCCTTGCCGAAACGGCTGCCCACGACTTCAAACGCGATCCTTTGACCTGCCGTGACTTCGATGGCATATCGATCAACGGTCGCCGGTCGACAACTCGCCGACAAGCAGCACGGCAATTCGACTTTGATGGGCGCGGTCTGCATTGGTTGGTCACCGATACGCGTGACTGGTAACTCGTCAATCAGTAGCAGATGGACATTGCTCAGCCCGCTGCGAGTCGCCAAACGCAACCCGTGCATTCCCAGCGGAGCATCAGCGGGAAGCTGCACGCTCAGCGTCACTTCGTCGCTGGATCCACCGGGCTCAACTTTGACCACTGCTGGAGCATTCATCGGCACGGACAGCCAAGCTCCCACAGCCTGCCCAACATCGCTGCCACGCAAAGTGACGCGTGTCGTAGCCCCTCGCCTCAGCACAGGCGGATCGATTTGAGCGACTCGCGGCGGTGCCGACACTGCGCTGTCGGTGCCGAACGCGATCATCAGCGCGATCAAACTCAGTTGGACCGGAATCGCGATACGGTGTGCCATGCCCTGTTCCTTATTTCAAGTTTGTCAGCAACTGGGGTCAGGCTTACGTCTTTCAGATTTGGCGGGGGTTCGACATTGGATTCATCAGGAACTTCACCCCGCCAAATCTGAAATGCGTAAGCCTGACCCCCAAGTCCTCAAT
>JAQBZS010001096.1 GCA_027622115.1 Planctomycetota bacterium
CGGTCGAGTCGATCAGCGACACCAATCTGACGGAGACCCCGCGAGAGCTGGCGGTGACGGGCCGCGTGGCCACGATTGTCGACCCCGACGGTGTCGCTCGTCCGGCCGAAAGTTCGTACGCCGTCCGCGTCGGTTTGGACGTGCCCGCCAGCGAGAAGCTCACGGTGCGGTCGATCGGTCGAGCTAAAATCAGCGCCGCGCCACAGGCGCTCTACACGCGACTGTACCGCTACGCGCGGCGCACGTTTCGCTTCGGGCTGGAGTAGCTGCATCACGAGTCCACTCCGGCGAGTTTCACGATGATCCGCGAATTGTCGAGTTTCACCGGTCCGTCGGCACGCACGCTCTGCGGAACGTAGTGCGAATATCGCCGGGTGATCGCGTCCAGAAATCGATCGCCCTTTTGCAGGATCGGATTGACTTCACGCATTTCACCAAACCATGCTGGTCCCGCGAGTTGAACCGGAACCCAAAACGCGGTGCCGTTCGCCGACTCCAAGTAGAATTCCGCGTACGCATGGCGACCAACCCAGACCGTGCGAGCCGGAACGCCCGACGCTCGGCAAAGTGATACGAACAGAGCCGACATGTCCTCGCAGTCACCGACTTCGGCCTTCAGCGTTCCGGTCGTGCCGCGATAGGCACCCATTTGATATCTGATGTGGCCACGCACCCAATCGTAGATTCGGCGGACTTGCTGCCAATCCGTCTCGTCCATTCCCGCGAGTTCTTTCACAAGTTGCGTCACGCGGCGGCTGCTGATGTCCACGCCCACGCCTCCGCCTAAAAACTCTCGCAACGCGCGACTTGGCCGAACCGGCTTGACCAGTTGGCTTGTGTCTCCGGTCAAGCGGATGTGCGATCGCTTCAATTCGTAGGTGCGTTCAACCGTCGCCGTTTGCCCAGCGACAATGATGGGAAAGCGGCACACGAGCATCGTTGCCTGTCCCGGAAACCGCTGTGCCCGCACGGTCGTGCCACGCGGTTTGTCTTCGCTGATCAGTTCAAGTTGCTGCTCGGGCCAGGCGATGGGGATCGGTCCGGTGGCCAACACGTTCTTGACAGTGCCGGCGACGGCCTTCACGCCGATGCCAACCCTGAAGCGGAAGACTTGCGAGTTTGTGAATTCAAACGCCAATTCGTTGGCTTGCGGCGACTTGTTCTCATCGGCGAACGATTGGAATCCACGCGTGGGTATGACGGTGGCTGCCGTCAATCCACCGACGACCCGCGTGATCCATTGCCGACGGTCGCCATTCATTTCGAATTCCAATCATTCACCGATGTATTCGCCATCACGCGCTTTTCAATAGCTGACGTCTTGTGCAAAAGCACCATAAGTAACTCACGCGGGACTGATGTTGATCGAACTCAGTGCTGATAAATGAACTCTTGGGAATTCAGAACCGTCCACAGAATGTCTTCCCAGGCTTGTCGCTTGTCGGCACTTGATGCGACGTGCTTCAACAGGGCTTGCCGGGTGCTCTCGGACGGGGAACGCGACAACGCGCGGAGGTAGATCGCGTCGAGCATTTCCACATCCGAACTCTGTTGAGCCAACATCCGCCCCAGGCGGTTGTCCGTCCGAGCCAAGCGTTGAGCGGTCATTTCGCCAATGATCAATTCGAGCGCTTGCTTGCGACCGAACTGCTGTTGGCGGTCGCATTCGCAGGTCTGTGTCCGAGTCGGCTGACCAAACGCTCGCAAGAACGGATGCGATTCATAGCGGACGTACTTACTCGAAATGTTAATCAGTGTCACGATGTCGTTCACCGGCAACTGCACGGCTCGAGTGCCGGCGGGCAAATCCACGAAGCCTTCGGGAACTCCGATGGTGTAATCGTTCGTAATCGCGAACTTCTCGGGCACGCCGGTGACGTCGCACACGGCATCGAGCAACACCTCGGCAGGCAGCGGCCGTGCGTACATGTGCGAAAAGTAACGCTGGTCGCCGCGGTTGCTTGAATTTGGGACGGGACTCAATTGGTACGTCCGCGAATTCGTGATCGCGCGAATCAGCGGCTTGAGTCGAAAGCCGTGGGCCACAAAATCCGCGGCCAGTGAATCGAGCAACGCGTCGTTGGCGGACGGGTTCGAATCACGGAAGTCGTCGACGGGTTCCACGATGCCTCGTCCGTGCAGATGAAACCAAATTCGATTCACGATGGCTCTGGCGAAAAACGGATTGTCCGCCGTGGTCAGCCAGTCCGCGAGCAGTAGACGGCGGTCCTGTTGCGGACCTATTGGGGAGATCGGTTGTCCCGGAAGTCGCGGAGCCACAGGTTTGCCGGTCGATTCGCGAGTCACCTCGGGGGCTTTGAAATCCAGCTCGACGGCAATCTGTCGCCGTTCGACCCGACCTTTGGGACCGGCTTTTCCGAGTCGGCTGCGTTTGACCTGCGTGAAATGAGCGGCCAAGGACAGGTAGTCATCCTGCGTCCAACGCTCGTACGGGTGGTTGTGACATTTGGCGCACTGCAAGCGGATGCCGAGAAACAACTGCGCCGTGGCCTCCGCGAGATCCTTCTGCAAATAGGACGGATCGTCGACACCCATCGGAATCTGAGGGGCACAATAAAAATTCACGGCCGGGTCGCTGTACGATTGGCCTTGCGAGGTCAGCAAGTCCCGCACCACGTCGGCGAACGAATCGTCGCGCTCGATCCGTTCGCGGATCCAGCCGGCCAACGCATTCGCTCCGGTCCACTGGATGGAATCGCGACTAACGCGCAGTACGTCGAGCCATTTCTTCGTCCAGTATTCTGCACACTCCGGACGCCGCAGCAGTTGATCGATTAGTCGCGCCCGCTTGTCCGGCTCGGTTGCTTCGACGAACGCGTGGGCGACATCCGGTGGCGGCAGCATTCCGCAAAGGTCCAAATACAGACGTCGCACAAATTGTTCGT
>JAQBZS010000020.1 GCA_027622115.1 Planctomycetota bacterium
CATCGCGAACAAGACATTCACTCCAGGTTCGGGCGATGCCAAGCAAGCTGTGTTGCTGGGGACGTCGCCGGTTGAAGACAACGACACCGTCACGGCCGGTTTGCAGTTGAGTGACTCGGCCACGTTCACGGTTCAAGTGATCGTGGGTGGTGTTCGCAAAACGGGTGTTGTGCGACCGACCGGCACATCGTTCAGCGACATTGATGCACTCGTCACGAGCGTCAACACGGCCATCGCTGATGTCGCGAACCTTGCACCCTACATCGAAGCGTTCGCGTCGACGGACAAGATCGGCATTCGTACGAAGGCCGCGTTCACCGGCGCGGACGTCGAACTCACGATCACCGAAGCAAATGGGGTGGCTGTGAGCGAACTGCATCTGCCGCTGAATCAGACGGGCATTGGTGTGGCCTACGAGCAGCATTTCGTGTTCTTCCAGACGCTGAACGTCGAGCAAATGACGGTGGATTTGCAAGACGGCGATGACGTCTTCCACGCCGATGCCGATCCCGAGTACTTCTTCCCGAACACGACTAGCGAATGGGGCATCACTCCTGGCGATTCGCAGCAACGCGGGTTGCTCAGTTCGCTACAGATTCTGGGCGGTGACGGCAACGACCAGCTATTCGGCGGCGCGTATCCGGACACGATCGACGGCGGAGATGGAGCAGACACGATCGCCGGCGGCGGCGGAAACGACGTAATCGATGGTGGTCCAGGCAACGATCTGTTGAGCGGTGAGCTAGGCAGTCTCATCGCGACTGCTTCTCCGACGTTCAACAGCAATGGCTTGCCTCGCGAATCCTTCGTATATGACCTAGCTCGCCCCTTCGAAGTGCCGCGGATCACAACATTCGCGGGAGTCGACCTAAACTCCGGTGACACATTTACAGCCGAGAGCGCGTTTGGATTGGTCGGCAGCGGTGCGAACGAGCAATTGGGCAGCCCCAGCATTGCTGGAGATATCAACGGTGACGGCGCACAAGATGTACTTGTCCGCGGGACGTCTCGCAGCTTCATTATGTTGGGCCCGGTCGAACTCGACTCAATCGACCGGATCGATCAGCGAGCCGAATTGGTCTTCGATGGTTCGCTTGGGACGCTGGCCGATCAGTTCGGCGACGTCCTCGGCGACGTCAGCGATGCTCGCACGGACTTGCTGTTCGTGAAACAGGGCACGGACACCACGGCACCCGAACTGACGATCCTCAGTGGTGCGAGCGACCTGCCGCATCAGCTCAACAACACGACCATCGTGGGTCTGACAAGGAAAAGGATCACGCTCGCCGGTTTGACCGGAAACGTGCAAGTGCAGGTGCTCAATTACGACGGCACCGGCCGTGACGACATCCTGGTCCTGATGACCAACCCGACAGCGAACGTGCCGCACATCGGCTGGGTGCTCAACGGGGACGAAATCGCGGACCCGCTCAATGGAACGGTCGACCCGGTCGACACCGCGCTCCGTACGCTGACAGCGACGACCGCGACCGGGCAGACGAGTCCGATTGGGCAGCGTGTCGACTTTGACTTTGTGGCCAACGCCGAGCTGAACTTTGCACCGACTGCCAACAGCAAGTCGATCGTCGGCACGGAATCTCGCGCGGGCACTCGGCTGGATACGGTCTCGACATTCGGAGCCGCGTCACCAGCGCTGCCACTTTCAATTAGCGATTACAACACCACCGCCGCGACAAAGTTCGTCGTGATCCCTGACACGGCATTGACGACGTCCAGTGGCAGTGGAGTGATCCGTGATGTCAATGTGTCGATTGATGCCAACCACACCTGGAGGGGTGATCTGTCGGCGGAATTGACGTTGACGGTGGTCCGCGGTGCGACCGGCCTGCCCAGGCAAGAAAACAAGACGGCCGACCAGGAAGTCAGTCGCACCTCCACAACCCCCGCGCCGACATCCACATCCGTCTGGAACATGACGACGAACACCACGGGGACGGAGTCCGAGCAAACCAGCCCGGCGCCTCCGGCCAACACCAAGCGAACCACGCGAGCCGATGTAGAAACAACCGTGAATGACATCACGGACAAAAAGACGGAACTCGTCACCTACACCTATGAGGAAGACTGGGTCTTCACATCAGCTACGGAGACCCGCACCGAACATCGCCGCTACACGTACACGAAGAAGATCGAAACAACGAGCACCTGGCAACAGACGCTGAGCGAGACCACCACTCGCACCTTCGAGTATCAAGTGAACGGCAGCGGCAATGTGATGACGCAATCGCAACGATTCAACACGCCAGATCCCGCGAACGCGGACGCAACAGCTTCGACAGTGTTCGGCCCCACCACGCTGGCACAGAACACGGTCGCCTATGCTGCAACGGATGTGATCGAGATTCGAGGGAAGGACATTGACGGCGCGGCGATTAGCGAGGACCACGTGACGGCCCAGGGAACCGCGCTCACGCTGGGCGATCTGGTGACGGCCATCAGTAACGCATTCCCGAAATCGACGGCGTCGTTGAGTGGTGGGAAGATCGTGCTCACCGCGGACACAGCCGACTTGAGGAGTCTGGAACTCACGCTCACCGACAAGGCCGGCAACACGGGGCAAACGAACTTCGGCAGCTTCACTCAGTCGAGAACCGAGATCGTGCCCGTGTCCACGGCCGATACGACAGACACCGCCGCCAACGACGCCGCCCAAGCGAACGCGAGTTCGACGGAGAGCGACCTCGGACAACAAGGCGCATCCAGCTATGTGAAATACAAGGAAGACACGATCGTGAAGGGAACCACTGCGCCGCAAAGCCAGACGGTCACGTTGTATTCGCGAGTTGGTCGCTCCGAGGATCTGTCAGGCAGGCTGGTGTTTGACTCTAGTGCGACGAATTCGATCGTGAATTCGTTCACCGGAAATTCGCCTCGGTCCGTTTTGCCACAGGATCCCGGGGCGCTGGCGCTGTTCAACAACTTGAGCGTCAATGTGGGCGACAAATTGGAATGGACCTTGCGTATCAGCGATTTGGCTGGCGGCGATTCCGGTGCCTTAACCGGGTTTGATGTGACGGCCCAAATCGGCGGCCCCAGCAGCAAGGTCGTGCGAAGCTTCAGCACGGACTTTGACGGTACGATCCGCGACGTGGATTTCGCATTGGATCTGTTGGCCGAAGGAACGGGAAACAACCTCGGCTCGAGCATCGTTACGCTTGATTACGTCGACTCCGATGGGGCGACCGCTAGCTCAGTCTTGTTCAACAGCACGGGAAGCGGGGCGACCCAGTTCACCGGAACCCTGGATGACGAAGCCACGCTCACCCTCGCACAACTAACGAACACCAACCAAAGCGGCGCCTTCCGACCGCAGGGTGGTGACGCCCAGCAGAACACACTGGCCGTGTTCAATGGGCTCAAGGCGAGCGGAAGTTGGACGTTGACCGTCACCACGAGTTCGCTTGCTGATCAACACTTCATCAAGGTCACCGATCACTCGCTCCGTCTGTTGACGGACCTGATAATCACCACTCCAACCCTGACCGCGACTCCCGTTGGCGATGTGACGGGTGACGGCAAATCCGATTTCGTGCTTGGGACCAACAGCTATGTGAACAGTCGGGGCGTGCAAATCGTCGTGCCGGGGGCGTCGTTGAACGCTGCGGTTCCGGCATTCAGCCCCACGGCGCAGTTGGGCTCGGGGATCAACGGTCTTGATGTCGTTCGACCGATCGGACAATTCAACGCGGACGGAATCGCCGATTTCTCGATTCATCGTCCCAACGAACTACAACTGTTCCACGGGGATTTCGACGTGAGTGTCGCCGCACCGGACTTGGTGCTCGGTGTTACCGGCCTCGTTTCGTCGACGATTGGAGACTTCAACGGCGATCAAAAGACCGATTTGGCGGTTGGACGCGTTCCACCTGGTTCGAGCTTGGGCCAAGTCGAAATCTTCTACGACATCACCACGGGGTTGACGGCGGATTCGTTGAACACCGCCGATGAGACCATTCTCCGCGAACAAGGTGGGAGTGACTTCGGGTGGCTGTCATCAACTGGCTTCGTCGATTTGAATCGCGATGGGTTGAGCGACCTGGTGATCGCGGCGCCCGGTTATGACGACGCCTCGCAGGCTGGCGTCGCTGAAGGCAAGACGTACGTTGTGTACGGCAGGCTGCAACCGCCGACGACTGGGGTGAGCAAGCACAGCTTCCGCGACGCGGTCATCGCGCAAGTTGCCCTCGATAAGCCGTCGTCCTATGCGACGGTCCTCGACAACACGATCACGGCAACGGGTGTTGAAGGAACCATCACCGACGTCAACGTTTTTCTTGACCTCACCCACACTTGGCGTTCCGACGTGACCGCGAAGCTGACGGCACTCATTGATGGGTCGCCCGTACGGAGTGTGGAGCTGTTTTCCGGCATCGGTTCATCCGGCGATGACTTCCGCAACATCACGCTCGACAGCGACGTCAGCACGGCCATCCAGTTCTCGTCCTACAACGGCGTGACCGTCACGCCGGAGAGCGGCGCCGCGTTGGATGTCTTCGATGGTCTGGTCGTGGCTTCCGGTGAGACGCTCACCTGGCAGTTGACGCTCAACGACACCTACCGATACGCGGACGGCGGCGATCTGCTGGCTTGGGGCGTGGACTTGACCACGGAAACCGGATCATCTGGGCCGCTGGATCTGGACATCTTCGAGGCGCTCGCCAATCACACGGTCAGCGGCAGCGGGGACTTTGTGGTTGACCGCGGCACGGGGCGTCCGGCCGTGTTCAAGAACCAGCCGGTTGGCACGGACGGGCAGTTGTTCCGCTTCACCACGCTGGGCGATGCGTCGCCAGGCGATGTGGTCCGCATCTATGGCGACAGCCTTCAGTCGAAGCTCACGGCAAACGCTGACTTCAATACAGACGAGGTCACCGTCAGCGATGTGACGCTGTTCGCCATAGGCGATGCCGTGGAGATCGAGGACGACGATTCGCCGTCCGAGCAATTCACGGTGACAGCAATTTCCGGCAGCACGCTGACACTGTCGCGCACGTTGGCCAGCGATTTCACGCAGGCTCAAAACGCGGCCGTGACCGTCAAGTTCAAAACACAGCCAACAACGGGCGCGCTGGGCTATGTCAGCCGCACCGAGCCGTTCACCGTCGATCTGCTCAACGCGGACGGCAACCTGGTGCGGCGAGACCAAACACAATTCGACCTGCGGGGGCTACCTGCGGGCACCTATTTCCTACATATCCGCGAGGTGACCTCAATGATGACAGTGGCCATTGAAGTCAGCGCCCCGCTCGCCGGTTTCAACGTTGAACTTCCCGAGAATGATCTGATTCGCGGCGGAGAAGGCGACGACACCATCATCGGCGGAGCAGGCGTTGACCGGTTATTCGGCGACAGCGGCCAGGACGTCTTCTTCTCCAACAAGCTGGAAGCCTTTGACCTGCAGGCGAATGAAACTCGGATGGCCCCCAAAGCCGCCGACGACGTTTCCAACGTGCAGTACGCGTCCGAATTGCCTCTGAGCGTTCCCGACGCCAACTTGAAGTCCGCGTTGCTGACGGCCGTCGGCAAGGCAGCCAACGGAACTCTCTACGCGAGTGACATCGCGGACCTCGTGGAACTCGATCTGTCCACGACTTCAACCGATGACAACGATCGCATCAGCGACCTCACCGGCCTGGAAGCCGCACTCAATCTACGAGCCATCAATCTGGCCGGCCACAAGATCACCACGCTGGAACCGGCCGTGGGCAAGGGACTCGGCGGGCTGCGAAAGGTTGAGTACCTGGCGCTCGATCGCAACCTGTTGACCTCGCTGGACGGCATCGGCCAGATGGCATTCCTCAGACGTCTGAGCCTGGACAACAACAACTCCACTCGAGCCGCCGGTGGCACGCCCACGATGGCCACCAACGGCTTCCGCGCTCTGCGCGAGCTGCAATTCATGCAGTTCATCAGCAACGAAAACAGCATTCCCACCGGTGTGATTCCCGTGCTGGGTCACGTCACCAAGCTGACGCAAACGGTGACCACATCGGACGGGCAGGACGTGCAACTGGATCGCGGCACGCTGGTGTTGCACGTCGGTGCGAACTATTCGGGATTCCGGATCAAAAACGTGGGGGGTGCGGGTGATGACGCCGAGACCATTACGGTCAAACAAATCGGACCCGCGGAGGGAGTGCTGTCAACCGACATTGACGACGCGACTACGACCCTGACGCTGGACAGCATTACTGGATTCCCCACGAGCGTCCCCTTCACGATCCAAATTGACTCCGAGCAGCTTCACGTCACTGCCGTAAACACCGGAACGCGAGTATTCACCGTGTCCCGCGGGGCGAACGGAACGACTCCGGCTGCCCACAGCGCAACCGCCAAAGTCACGCAGTTGTTCACGATCGAAGTCACGGCGTACGAGAGCACGCAGGAATACAAGAACGTCACATCGATCTACTTCGACGGTGGTGCCGGCATCGACACGTTGATCATCGATCCGCTTTCGGCCGAGCTGACGATTCCGGTGCGAACCTTCAATGTCACCACGCTCACGACCGGCGGGGCCGACGACGTGATTATCGTCACGGGCAAGACCGGCGGCGATGAGAACCACGTTGTGACGTCGGGAGCCGGCAACGATTCGGTCGAGTTCGACCGCAAGGACGGAGAAATCAACAACGTCACCATCTCCGGCGGGCTGGGCGACGACCTCGTCACGATCGACACCACGGTCGGGTTGCTCGGCAGCAATTCGACGGTGAACTACGACGGTGGAGTCGGCGGGAATGATGCGCTGCGAGTCACCGGAACGAATCTGCTGCTTTCCAGCGTGTTCAAGAACAGCGCTAACGATCCGCAAGCAGGGGTGCTGCAACACGGCGACGGCACAAACATGCAGACGGTCAACTTCACCAATCTGGAGCCGGTCTGGGACACCGCTCTTGTGACATCGTTGCTGGTTTCCAGTGGGGTCGTGGACAACACGTACGTCTACGAAATCGGTCCCGCGTCGGGGACGGGGATAGTCAATGGAGCGACATCCGCGAAGTCTCAGTTCGACAATTCGGAATACCTCGAATTCGCGAACAAGCTGCATCTGCTCGTGGAGTTGGGAGCCGGAACCGACAATGCAACGCTGAATCATCCGTCGAAGCCGGACAGTTTGATCGACATCCGCATCTATGCCGAAAGCCTGCGATCCGTGCTCCAAGCAAACGCCTTGAGCGGCGCGACTGAGGTGACAGTGGCGGATGCATCGGGATTCTCGATCGGAGATTCTGTCGAGATCGCGGACGATGACTCGCCGAGCGAGCAATTCACAATCAACGGAATTTCCGGAAACACCGTGACGCTTAACGGCCCGCTTACCGGCAACTTTAGCGTCTCTCAAGTTGCGACATTGGGCACCAGGATCACGGCGCCCGGCGCGGATGCCAATCCCGACAGCGTCACGATTCATGACGTCAACAACCTGACGAATATCGTGTACACCGCGAGCGACACTGTCTCGGCGACGATCACCGGCGTTCAACTGGTGCCGGTTCACGTCGAAGAGATTGAACTGGTGACGGTCGATGCCGAGACTAAGGTTGTGACGATTGAGTTGCCAACGGCCTCGAACACCGATGCGGTTTCGTTCGTGGCGACGGGAGCAGCGACCGGACGGTTGCAAGTCGGGGCGAATCTGCCGCTGAGCTTCACGCGGATTGCCGACGGCTCCAAGATTCTGATCAACGATGCGGCAACCGGTGGCAGTAACTCGTTGACCTACAACGGTGACGGCAACCCGAACTCGTTCACTATCAACCGCGGCGGTGCGGCGACGGTCGGGATCATTGGTTCCGATCTCAGTTTTGCGACCGTGGAGACGACAGACATCGAGAGTCTGTCGATCGATGCGGGTGCCGGGATAGACACAGTCACGATCGGTGCGAATCCCCCGTTTGCCATGACGATTGACGGCGGTGCGGATGACGACACTGTCAACCTGACCGGAGCGGGGACGGGCATCACGATCGATGCATCGGGCGGAATCTCGGGAACGGATGCTCCCAGAATCTGGGGTGGTGGGATTGCCACCAGCGCCTCACCGCTCGTGTTGACCAGTTTCGAGTTCATCAACCTCAATGCCGGGAACAGCGTTGTCTCGATCATCACCGGCTTGAAGGGCACGACTTACGTTCCGACTTCTGCGAATGGTGGCACGGTCACGGTTGCGGGAGTGGAACTGTCGCTCACCTCAGCGAGTGGCTTGAAGATTGTGACGAGTCGCGGTGCGTTGGTGGTTAATCCGGCCGGAAACACCGCCAAAGCGGTCGACGTGTCGCGCGGCAGTTCAACCACCGTGTCCGTGGATTCACTGCTGCCGGTCAGCATCGAAGTTTCCGCGAATTTGACGGAACCGCTGAACGTGACTGACTCTCAGCTCACACTCACGCTCGACAACATCGACGAATTCCCGACCACATTCCCGTTCACGATTCTGATCGATTCCGAGCAACTGGAAGTCACGGGCGTTGATGTCGGATTGAAGCAGTTCACAGTGACGCGCGGAATTAACGGAACGACCCCAGTCATCCACAACAAGACGGCAAAAGTCACGCAGATTCTGAGCGCGAATACTCTGGCAACGCTGACAGTCAACACACTTGCCGGCGCGGACGCATTGACTCTCAGTGGAGATCTCGGGCCGGGAACGATCGATTTGAACGCCGGAGACGGAGTGGACTCGTTCATCGTCAGCGGATCCGGCGGGTCGGGAACGGTCACTTTGAACGCGGGTTCGGAAGTGGCGATTACCGGTTCGGTGACCGTGAACGGTTCATCAGTGGCGGATTCATTCTCGCTGACGCCAAACACGACGGACGCCGACAAAGGCATGCTGATGTTTGGCGGCACGATGCTGAATCTGTCCGGCATCAGTTCCCTGAATGTGGTCGGCAACGGCGGCGACGACACACTTACGGTCAATGCTCCGTCGACGAGCAACACGATTGTGGTGGCGGCCGCAGCGGCTCGCGACGCCGGCAGCGTTCAAGTGGATTCGTTGTTGGCGGTGGAGTTCAGCGGACTCGGAGCTGGCGGCAGCGTGCGGTTGGATGACGCAGGCGGTGCCACGGACACCCTGGTTTATGCCGGCAACGGTGTTGATAACATCTACGCGGTGAGTCCAGGATCGGCCGGAGCGACCAGAGTCTTGCTGAACGATCGCGTTTCGGTCACGACGACGGGTGTCGAGACTTATCGACTCGACGCGAAAGGCGGGGCGAATTCATCGCTGACTGCCACAACCGTCGCCACGGCCAGTTCCGCGACGACCGTCAATCTGTTGCTCAACACCTTGACGGACGCCGGTCTGCCGGTGATCGAGTTTGGAACAACCGCGAACAACACGGTCAGTTCGATTCCGTCGCTCACCATCAACGGCAGCAACGATTTCGCGAACACGCTGGTCGTGAATGGGTTCGGAACCCCGACCACGATGACGTCGCTCACGTTCAACGGCGGCGACACGGATGCGACGGATGACGCAGACAGCGTGACGCTGAACCTCATCAACGCCACGAATTCCGTCACGGTGACACCGGCATCGGATCGCGAAGCGGCGATTGCTCACGTCGGCAGTGGATTGACGGTCGCCGTGAAGGGGCTGGCCGCGGTCAGCAATCGACTGGTGCTGACGGGTGCGGCGGGAATGGACTCGCTCACCGTTGTCGGCACGGCGGGCGTCGATGCGTTTACATCGACAACGGGAATGGTGGCGTTGACTTCGAATTCCATCGCACGATTGCCGGTCAATTACTCCGCGTTCGAAACGCTGACGCTCAACGGGCTGGACGGATCGGATTCATTCGACGTGACGCCCGATGCCGTAGAAGTCACGGTCAATGGTGGACTGCCCTCGTCTGGAGCGATGACGGATTCACTGACGGTTCGTTCGACAACCAACGACGTCACGCATGTGTTCGACTCTACTCTGGGTAGCGGCGACATCAAGGTCGGCAGTCTTCCGACCGTCGAGTACTCGGGGATTGAACAGGCGACGGTCAACGGCACCGGCAGTGCTCGGTTGACGATCGCGGGTTCGGCCAATGCGGATATCTTTACGGTGACCGGCACGGAGACTCGCGGGTTCAATCTGAACTTTGGCGGAGCATTGGCGAGCTACACCGGCATCGCGAACTTTGATCTTGATACCGGTGCCGAGAATGACCAAGTCACAGTCACGCCATTCTATGGGGCTGGTGGATGGGACGTGGCTCTGAACGTTCAACTTGGAACCGGAGCCGCGGACGCGCTGACCCTGCTCGGCGATGCCACGCAGCAGACGGTTGAGTTCTTGCCACGAGCCGTAACCGGTCAATTGCAGATCAACGGCGGTACAACGGCTTCGCCGGATCCTGGCACTTCCGTGACGATAGCCGGAATCGAAAACTTCGCATTCGACGGACAGGGCGGAAACGACGCGTTGACGGTCACGGGAACCGGAGCACTCACGATCGCGGCGAGTGGCGATGACGACGCCGGGACCGCGACGCTCAGTGGAACGACGCCACTGGCGTTTTCGAAGTTGGGCAGCAGCGGAACGATCGCGTTCAATTCAGACGGAGTCGGCACGACAGTTGATCGACTGATTGTCGTCGGCACGTCGCTGGTTGATGCGTTCGCGGCAAACGCCACGACTGTGAATCTCAATTCGCGGTTGCCGGTGACACACAATCTGACCAACAGCGAAATCGTTGAACTGGTCGGCGGACAAGTCGGAGATGCCGATTCCGCAACGCTGACTGCAACCGCTGCTGCAGAAACGTTCGTTGTTCAGACGACGAACAACTCGGGCACGGTCACCGGCAGCGGGCCGATCGTCCAACTGACTCGGATTGAAATGCTGACGCTGGACGGCGGCGAAGGTGCGAACAACTTCACGTTGAGCGGAACGAGCACCACCGGCGAGCAACTCGAAGTGCTGCTGCTTGGCGGCAGTGCGATTGACACGTTCAACGTGAACAGTGCCGGTGCCGGCGGAGCGACACTCGACGGCAAGCTGGCCGACGATGTGTTCACGGTACAGCTTGGAGGGTTGGCGGGAACGGTTGCGATCGCGGCATCGGGTTCGTCGGGCACCGAGCGACTTACGGTCTCGGGTACAGCCGAGGTCGATGCAATCGATGTCACGGCGACACAAGTTCGTCGCGGCAGCGAAACGGTGACCTACACCGGCTCGGTGGACGCGCTTGTGGTCAACGGCAACGGGTCGGCCGACAGCTTCAACGTACAGGGCATTTCGCGACCGACGACGATCAACGGCGGCAACGGCGGCGACTTGTTCTACGTGTCGAGCGACGCGCCGACCGGAGCGGGAACGCTGAGCACGATCGACGCGGCGTTGACGATCAACGGCAATGACGGAGCCGACTCGTTGCAACTCAGCGATCGAGGCAACTTCGTCACCAGCAGCGGCACCTTGACCAGAACGACCGTCACGGGACTCGGCCTGAGCCCCGCTGGAGTGACTTACGGCACGGTTGAATCACTAGATATTCGACTGGGCAGCACGGCCGGGCATGCGTTTGAAATTCGCTCGTTGGATGCCGGCGTATCGGCCGTGGTGGTCGGCGGAGCGGGCAACGACACATTCACGGTCGGTGACGTGAGCGGTGCCTTGCGGTCGCTCGACGGGTTGCTCGGCACGTTGACGCTCGATGGCGGGAATCACGCGGTCGGGACATCGGGACTGACGGTTCGCGGCCAGACCCAAACGCTCAATTCCGGTGACGTGCTCAACATCCTCGATACCGCCCAAGCGACGCCTCACAGCTATTCGGTCAGCGCGTTGGCCGTCGGCCGCGATGGCATCGGGGCGATTGGGTTCGGTCAATTCGAAACGCTCAACTTGCGGACGGGCTCGGCCGCCGACACGGTCGCAGTCAGCACAACACTGAACGGTGGAACGACGGCCCTGCAAACCGGTGGTGGTGCGGACGTGGTCACCGTGACAACGACCGGTAGCAACTCGAACTTGTCGATTGATTTGGGAACCGGCACGGACACCGCCACACTTGTGGCAACCGGAACCGGGACGTTCGTCGTTGTGAACGGCGGCGACGACGCGGATGCGATCCAGTTGCAGTCGGTCGCGGATTCGTCTCACGTCGGCGTCGCTGGGAACAAAGGCGGGGATTTGATTTCCGTTCAAGGAACAGCGGCCACGTCGATCGTCGACCTCGCGGGCGGCGACGGTTCGGACACGTTCAACATTGGATCGGCGACGAACTCGCTCGACACGATGCTCGGAGCCGTGTTTGTCGCGGGAGCCGCTCACGATGTCGGACTGACGACGGTCAATGTGCGTGGAGTCGATCATTCGCTCGACACGGGCGACATCCTGAATGTGTTCGATCAAGGAGACGTCAACGCGGACGATGCGGGGCTGTTTGACAACAACTCGTACGTCTTGACCGCATCGACGCTTTCGCGAAACAGCACTTGGACGGTCGAGTATGCGACGCTCGAAACCGTGCGTCTGCAAACGGGTGGAGGCAACGACTCGGTGACTGTCAGCGGGACGGGTGCCGATTCGATTAGCGCCATCCAGACCTATGCCGGCTCGGATACGATTTCGATCACGTCGACCGGTGCGAGCAGCATCGTCAGCATCGATGGCGGCAGTCAGGCAACGACGCTGAATGTGACCGGTACCGGGGTGGCGAGTACGCTCGTTGGAGTGCTCGGCAGCGCGGCGGACGGCGTGTCGCTAGCCAATATCGGTGTCAACTCGCGAGTTCAAATCGACGGTGGAGCCGGTGGCGACGCGATGGCGGTGTGGTCCAGCGGGACGGGCAGCGTCACGAATCTGCTCGGCAACGACGGTTCTGACGTGTTCACGCTTGGAAGCGCCACGAATTCGCTCAATCCATTGCGGGGGGCGACGTTCGTAACCGGTGGAAATCACGCTGTCGGCAACTCGTCGCTCACAATTCAGGGAGCGACCAACGTACAAGCGACCGGCGATCGGCTCGTCGTGCGTGATCAGGATGAGGTGTCCACGTCATTGCGAGACGCGATCGATGACGACGACACAACGCTCAAACTCAACAGCGTGGCTGCCTTCCCCACGACGCTGCCGTTCCTGATCCTGATCGATGCCGAATTGCTCGAAGTTACGGCAGTGGACACCAACCTCAACGAATTCACCGTCACGCGAGCGGTGAACGGGACGATTCCGACCGGCCATAATACGGGAGCAAAAGTCGAGAGCGATCAAGTCATGACCCTCGACGCGACAACCTTGATTCGGAGTGGCGCGGGACTCGTGACATTCGCGAGTGTTGAGTCGCTCGACATCGCCACGGGCACCGGCGTCGACATCATTACCGTGAACGGAACACCGGCGAATTCGAACGTTGTGATCGACGGCGGGGCCGGTGCGAATGTGGTCAACGTGGTTTCCACGGGTGCCCAATCCAACCTGACGCTGACGACCGGCAGCGGTCGCGACTCGTTCAGCAACGTGACGCTCGGGACCAGTGCGTTCGGCGTGATCAACACCGGCAGTGACAGTGATTCGCTGACGATCTTCAACAGCGAGGTCTCGGCACGTCTGCAAGTCAACTCGGGAGACGGCGTCGACAATGTCGGGCTCAGGTCGGCAGCAACGGGGTCCGTTACCGAAATCAACACGGGTACCGGCAGTGACACGATCTTGCTGAGCGGAGCCGATTCGGGCAGCACGGTGACTACCGGGTCGCTCGATGTGATCGTGGATACTCCCAACAGGAATGGGGCGATCTTCCTCAACGGCGGCACGCACGACGCAGGGACGTCGTCGCTGACCGTGCGTGGTGTGTCGAATGATGTCGACTCCGGCGATGTGCTGACGTTCAACGATTCTGCGGATGCCAGCAACAACAGTTACGTGCTGTCGGCCACGGCGTTCACTCGCAACGGAGTGCAGAGCGTCAGTCTGTTGGGCATCGAGACAGTCAATCTGCAAGCCGGTGTGGGCGAGTCGAATGTGACCGTGCTTTCCACCGGCGCAGCATCGGCAGTGTCGATTACAACGCAGGACAACAACGACTCGATTTCCGTGACTACCACGGGCATTGACAGCAACCTGTCGATCGTCACGGCCGGCGGCAACGACGGCGTGACACTGACGAACGTGGCCGCTTCGTCGTTCGTCGTGGTGCAGTCCGGTTCGCAAAACGACACGCTGCTGCTGTCGAACAGCGAAGCCGATGCTGCGGTCGAACTCGCTGCGGGTGACGATGCCGACACACTCGACATCCTCATGACGGCGGTCGGAAGCGTTACTGATGTCATCGGCGGTGCCGGTGCGGACGCCATCACACTCGGGTCGGCAACCAAGTCGCTCGACGGAATCGACGGCGACATCTTCATCGATGCCACCGACGATTCGCTCACCCTGAACGACGTGGCGGCCAACGCCGCGCGAACTTGGGACTTGACATCAACGACGATCGCACGGACTCAAAGTCAACAGATTCAGTATCACGACGCTGCAACGTTGTTGCTCATCGGCGGCACTGCAGCGGACACGTTCAATCTGAAGAGTCTGAACGCGATCACCACCGTCAACACCGGCGAGGGAAGCGACATCGTGAATGTCTCGTCCGATGCCCCGACAAATCTCGGATCGTTGAACGGGATCACCGCCGCTTTGACTCTGAACGCGGGCATTGGCACCGACACCGTGAATCTCGGCGACCGTGCCGACATCACCGACTCGACGGTCGTCCTGACTTCCACGTCGTTGACGGGTGCCGGTCCAGCCGCGATCACCTACAGCGGGTTCGAGACATTCAACCTGTATCTTGGCAACGCGTCTGTTGGTAATGAAGTCACAGTCCGGTCGACGTCCGCGGTGCGAACAACCGTCGTGGGCGGCACGACCGCCGACGTGTTCCATGTTGGCAACGCCACGAATTCGCTGGACGGCGTGACCGGCACGTTGGAGCTGAAGGGCAACGGAGACTTCGCGACGAACTCGGTGACCTTGCACGATCAAGGTGACACCGACGCCAACACCTACCGCCTGCGACCGACGTCGGTGCAGCGGACCGTGGGTGGGACGGTCACAAGCACCATCGAGATCGATCGAATCGGCTCGGTGCGGCTACAGGCCGGTTCCGCAGCGGACACGTTCAATGTCACGTCCGCAGTCAACACGTCGTTCCACATCGTCGGTGGCAATCCGTCCGTCGATCCGGGTGACACGCTGAATTATCTCGGCACCGGTAACGTCGCGATTACGGCCCAAGGTCAAGGTTCCGTCACGGCGAACAATGTTGCGGATGTGACCTTCGTCGAGATCGAAGGCTTAACCACCACCACGACTCGCACCATCAGCATCAGTGATGGAACGGTCGTCGAACAAGACACGGGTTCGCGACTTGTCGACTTCACGGTCACGTTGTCTCAACAACATGCCATGCCGGTGCTCGTCGATGTGTCCACGGCGAACATCACCGGACAAGCTACGGCCGGAGTCGACTTTGCCGCTCTGTCGCAGACGATCACGTTCGCACCGGGCGAAACGGTCAAGACGGTTCAAGTCTCCGTATTCGGCGACAGGATTGTGGAGATCGAAGAGACGTTCGAGGTCAACCTCGCAAACCCGCAACGAGTTCAGATTGCCGACGGTCAAGTCATCGGCACGATTGTCGACAACGATACGGCCGCTGTGTCGATCAACAATGTGACACGGAACGAAGGGACCGGCGGGACGACAACCGACTTCACCTTCGATGTCACGCTGAGTGCCGCGGTCCAAGGCGGCGTCACGCTGGCGTACAGCACGAGCGACGGCACGGCCACGACAGCCGGCGGCGACTACATCGCCAAGAGCGGCACGGTGTCATTCGCGGGTTCTCTGAATGAAGTCCAGCAAGTCACGGTTAAGGTGAATCATGACAGTGGGGTCGAAGCCGACGAGCTGTTTGGTGTCCTGCTCGGAACTTTGAGCAATGCCCCATCGGCAGTCGCCAATGACATCGCGATCCAGTCGATGCCCGGCGTGGGCAAGATCACGAACGACGATACGGCGTTGATCTCGCTGAACAACGTGACCAAGTTGGAAGGCACCGGCGGCACGAGCACGGACTTCACGTTCGACGTCACATTGTCGAACACCGTGCAAGGTGGATTCCAATTGAGTTACACCACGAACGACTCCACGGCCAAGGCCGGCAGCGACTACACCGACAACGACGGCACGCTGACGTTTGTCGGCTCGAAGAACGAAGTGCAACCGATCACCGTCAAGGTGTTGCACGACAGCAATGTTGAAGCGGACGAAGTGTTCCGCACATTGCTGGGCACCTTGAGCCAAGTCGATGCCACGGCGGCTGACGACATCACCGTGCAGTCCGCGTACGGCGTGGGCACGATCGAGAACGACGACACGTCGTCAATTTCGCTAAGCAGCGTCACCCAGCAGGAAGGCACGAATGGCGCGACCACGGACTTCACATTCGATGTCACACTGACGAACGCCGTGCAGGGTGGTTTCGAGTTGGGATACACAACGAACGATCACACGGCCAAGGCGGGCAGCGACTACGAAGACAACGACGGCACGCTGACATTTGCTGGGACCGCGAACGAAATGCGGACGATCACGGTCAAGGTCCTGCACGACGGTGTGGTGGAAGCCGACGAAGTGTTCCGCACGTTGCTAGGCACCTTGAACCAGATCGATCCCACAGTGGCTGACGACATCACCGTGCAGTCCGCGTACGGCGTGGGCACGATCGAGAACGACGACACGGCGGGACTCTCCATCAGCGACGTGTCGCTGGCGGAAGGGACCGGGAATTCGCCGACTCAATTTGTGTTCACGGTCACGCTAAGTGCGGCGGTGGATGCGGCCGTGTCCGTGGACTTCGCCACGTCAAACGGCACCGCCCAGAATCAGAACGGAGATGCGGACTACACGTCGAAGACCGGTCGCCTGCAATTCACCGGCACTGCAGGCGAAACCAAAACGATCGCGATCGACGTCACGGCCGATCGAGTGACCGAGGCGAATGAAGGGTTCTGGGTCAATCTGTCGAATGTGTCGGCATCGCAACGTGCGGTCACGCTTGCCGACGGTCAGGGACTCGGCACGATCTTGAACGACGACCACGCCATCGTTTCCATTCGCGACGTCATTCAACGCGAAGGCAGCACCGGCACGAGTCCCTTCGTGTTCCACATCGAACTTTCCAACCCGGCCGATCGCGACGTTTCCTTCCAGGTCAACACGCAAGGCATCACGGCCGCGAGCGACGATTTCACGGCGGTCAGCGGCCTGAGCGTGACGATTCCAGCGAGAGCCACGACCACAACTGTGCTCATCGACGTTCTTGGCGACAAACGCATCGAGAGCGATGAAACGTTTGCGGTCAATCTGTCCAACTTGAGCGACCCGCAAGTGGCCTTTGCACACGGTCGTCCGACAGTCGGCGGCGTGGGCACGATCGTGAACGACGATCCCACCGCTTACCTCGTGAGCACATCCGGTAGCGGCACGTCGCAAACGATTGTGGCACGCGACCCGGCGACCGGAGCGATTGTCTGGTCGGTGCAAGCCACGTCGGCAAACTTCGGCGGCAGCGTCAATCTGGCCACCGGCGATTTCAACCGGGACGGTCGAGACGATGTCGTGTTGGCGGCTGGACCGGGTGGTGGCCCGCAGGTGCAAGTCTTCGACGGCGTCACCGGAAACAAACTGCTCGACTTCTTCGCCTACAACACGACGTTACGTGGCGGTGTCAACGTTGCCGTCGCGGACTTCAATCAAGACGGCGTGGCCGACATCCTCACCGGTGCCGGAAATGATGGTGCGCCGCATGTCCGCATCTTCGACGGCACGAATGGCGGCATCATTCGTGACTTCTTCGCCTTCGATTCCAACCTGCGACGCGGAGCGAATGTGGCAGCGGCCGACGTCACTGGAGACGGCATCCCGGATATCGTGGCTGGACCTGGTTCCGGTGGCCCGCATGTTCGCATCTTCAACGGGGTCGCGAGTTCCATAGCCGACAAAGCTGAAGTCGCCAACTTCTTTGCCTTTGACCCGACGCTCACGGGCGGCCTGTACGTGTCGACTGGCGATTTCGACGGCGACAAGTACGCGGACATCATTGCCGGTGCCGGACTCGGCGGCGGACCACACGTCCGAGTCTACTCCGGTCGCGACATGAGTTTGATCGGCAGCTTCTTCGCGTTTGACTCAACGTTGACCACCGGTGTCCGAGTCGTCGGAGTCGACGTCACTGGCGACGGCATCACCGATATCATCGCGTCTCCCGTGACCGGCACCACACCCGCCAAGCGGCTGTTTGACGGGTCGACGTTTACTCGGATCACGGACAACCGAGCCGTCAATTTGGGAACGGGCTCCTTCACCATCAGCACCGCGATTGCAGCACCTCGTGCAAATCAAGCCCCGATTCAGGATCAACCGCTCGTCAACCAAATGACATCGGTCGGTCGCCGCATCGAATTCCAGATTCCGGTTGGGGTCTTCATCGATGGGGATGTCGGGGATCAACTGGCATACACCGCATTCAGCGGACAAGGCCAGCCGCTGCCGACATGGCTCACGTTCAGCGCCGCGACTCGC
>JAQBZS010001097.1 GCA_027622115.1 Planctomycetota bacterium
AGATGCAGAAGCGATTGACTGGATTGCGCCCCTCGGTCGGCGTCTTGCCGCGCACGAAGAAGCCCATCAGGGACGGAATCACGGTTACGGCGATCAACGCCGCCGCGGCCATCGCGAAAGTCTTGGTGAACGCGAGCGGCTTGAACAACCGACCCGCCTGGCCTTCCAATGCAAACACAGGCAGAAACGACACGGTGATCACGAGCAGCGCGACAAACAATCCGGATCCGACTTCCTGAGAGGCCAGCTTCACTTGTTCCCAGTGATTGGCGTCAGGATTGTGTTCTTTGTGTTTGTGCAAGTTTTCCACCATCACGATCGACGAATCGACCATCGTGCCGATGGCGACCGCAATCCCGGAGATGGACATGATGTTGGCGTTGATGCCGCACAACTTCATCACGATGAAAGCCAGCAAGATGCCGAGCGGTAATACGGCCGCCGCGACCAGCCCACTGCGGACGTGAAGCAGAAAGATCAGGCAGATAATGGCGGTGATCGCAAGTTCTTCCGCCAGTGTTTCCTCGAGCGTGTCAATGGAGCGGTGGATTAGAGAACTTCGGTCGTAAGCCGTGCGGATGCGGACACCTTCGGGAAGGCCAGGCTCTATTTCCTCGATTTTAGCCTTAACGTCCTCGATGACCTTTAGCGCGTTTTCACCGAACCGCATTACAACGATGCCGGCGACGACTTCGCCCTGGCCATTCTTCTCGGCCACGCCGCGCTTCATATCGGGACCGATTTGCACCTCGGCCACATCACTGAGCAACACCGGCGTACCATCTTGGGTCGCCGATAGGACGATCTTCTCCAGATCCTCTTTGCCTCGAATGTAACCGCGGCCACGGATCATGTGCTCGGTCTCGGCCATCTCGATCACGCGCCCGCCGACGTCGTTGTTCGAGTCCTTGATGTTGGCTATCACATTCTGCAGAGGAATTTGATAGAAGAGCAGCTTGCGCGGATCGACTTCGACCTGATATTGCCGTACGGCACCGCCGACGGTTGCCACTTCCGACACGCCGGGAACGGAGGCGAGTTGATAACGCACGTACCAATCTTGAAGTGCCCGCAGCTCACCCAAATCGTGTTTGTTCGCCGTGTCTTCCAGCGTGTAGATATAGACCCAGCCCAGACCGGTCGCGTCGGGGCCAAGTCGCGGAGTCGCTCCGGACGGCAGTTCGCCCTGGGCTTCGTTCATATACTCCAGCACTCGGCTGCGCGCCCAGTACATGTCCGTACCGTCCTCGAAAATGACGTAAACAAATGAAAATCCGAAGAAGCTATACCCACGCACGTCCGACACACCTGGCACGGAGAGCATCTTCCGTGCGAGTGGGTATGTGACCTGATCCTCAAGTGTCTGAGGGTCGCGGCCTTGCCACGGCGTGTAAATGATGACCTGCACGTCCGAGAGATCGGGAATCGCGTCCACCGGAATCGTATACGTGGACCAGATTCCGATCACCACCGCGATGGTCGTGAGGATCATCACCAGGAAACGATTGTCGATGCACCAGGCAATCAGCTTTGCGATCATGGCTGCTGTTCCCGCCCCAGTCTTTGTTGGCTATGATAGAAGTGTTGTTCTCAAACCCCGTGAACGCCGTCTCAAAGACAACAAACGCGTAAAACAATGGCAAGCATCCAACTCACGTTCGAACAAATTGTCGATGCTGCCCAGCAGTTGCCGGACGAAGACCGCTTGCAATTGATTACCGAACTCGTGCGGCATTGCCGCGGGAAAAAGGCACGTGAGGCGCTGGAGGAACTCCGCCCCCGCTTTGAGATGCCGCAACAAGCGCAACAGCGCATGTCGGCGCTGCTGGCAAAAAGCAACGTTGGAACGATCACGGCCAAAGAACGCGCGGAGTTGGCAACCTTAATCGACGACTTCCAACAGCGGTCACTTGAAATGGCGGAAGCAGTATCCGACCGGGTCACCAGCGCGTCGCGGCGCCAATCGCCTTCGCGCAGGGCCAATCGTTGATGGGGCGGTCCCGCTTTATTTCCCAGCAGCTTCGCCAGCAAGTCGCCGAGCGTGCCGGCTTTGCATGCGAGTATTGCCGCTTGCCGCAAAGCCTGGCGACCAGCACATTCGAAATCGACCACATACTCGCCCGCACGCACGGCGGCCCGACGGAAATTGGAAATCTGTGCTTTGCCTGTCCAGTCTGCAACGGTGCGAAACACGCGCAACAGCGGGCGCGAGACCCGGAATCGGGACGCCGAGTGCGTCTCTTCAATCCGCGCCGGGACCAATGGACACGGCATTTTGAATGGAGCGACGACATCGGCGATATCATTGGCAAGACCGCCATTGGCCGAGCCACGGCCGTCGCCCTGGACATGAATCCGCCGCGCATCGTGCGTCTTCGCCAGGTGTGGGCTTCGTTGGGAATGTTTCCGCATGACGATTAAGGCTCCAGCGAATCGAGCTTCTTCCCGCACTTGAGCATCTTCTGCCCCATGTACGGGTTGTGAATTTCGGGACTCCACCACAGCCAGCGCTCGTAGCCGACTTTGGCCATACCGCACTCGAACTGATACAGGTCGCGGCCAAACAGTGTTTTGCCGCCGTGCGCTTCGAGCAGCTTTGTCAACTCATGACTAATACGGCCAAAGCGCGTGCGAGCATCGACGGCGTCCTTTGGCGGTTCTGCCGAGAGGCTCGCGACCAAGTCATGAAACCTGGTCATATCGGCCTGTAACGCACCGTCATCGCTATCTGCCGCAGCCGAAGCAAGCTCTTTGGTTGAGTCCGACAACGCGGCCAACCGTGCCGGCACGTCGTCAAGCTTGTCATCCGCCAGCGATTGACTGAGTTTGAAATAGGCATCGAGCACGCCGCGAATTCGGCTGCCGATCGGCTCGCCGACAATTTGTTCCAGAGTG
>JAQBZS010001098.1 GCA_027622115.1 Planctomycetota bacterium
CCGCTGCTGATTCAGGTCGGTGAACACGAAATGCTCCGCGACGACAGCATCCGCGTGGCAAAGAAGGCTCGTGCGGACGGAATCCCCGTGAAGCTCGAAGTTTGGCCCGGCATGGTGCACGTGTTCCAGATCCGGAGACTTCCAGAATCCCGCGAGGCCATCGAGCACATCGCCGAATTCATGCGCTCGCGCCTGCCTCGTTCGCGATAGGCTCCAGCCTTAATTCGACGACATCAGGGTGTTATCAGTGAAATCCTGCGCAAGGTCGGGAAATTGCACGGATCAGTCGGATTGGACGAATTAGTCCGATCAATTGCCCGAGTTGGGGGCTGTTCCCCCTCGTTGCTTCCGGCCTGTCTTTGATTGACCGGAACCGTGGCTAGCGCCAAAACGGCTAATGTTCCGTTCACAAGATTCTGCGTTGCTGCATCTTGGCAAGCTGTTCGAGTTTCTGGTTCACCAAGCCGAGCGATTGATTCAGTCGCGAAACACCGCCGCTTTGTCGCCGACTAAATGAGCGACGCATTCGGCCGGTCGGCAAGAATTCATTGAGCAGGATGCAGCACCATTTGACGGCGTACGCATCGCGAAGCACTTCGATGCGGCGAATGTGCCAATCGGCATTCGATGTCAGTTCCAAAACGGAACTGGTGAAGGCGTCTCGATAAGTTGCGGGGACGGAGACTTTCGGCTGCTCGAAGAAGTCGCAGATCAACTTCGCTGGGTCGTCCCAGCCGGCGTATTCGAAATCGATGAACTTGATCTCGCCGGAAGCTTGGCGAATCGCGTTGTGAAACCCGAAGTCCGAGGGAGAAATCACTCGGTCCTGGCTCGCGACCGTTTCGTCGAGATGCGGATGTCGTTTCACGGTCGCCAGGATGTCGGCCCGAATTCGTGTCCAGCTCTCGAACAACTGGGATAGGACCGGCTGTAAGTTGGGCGTGCTTGCGTCGACCGGTACTTGGTTCAATCGTTGCACCCGCACATTCACGCAATCCACATGGTCCGAGATTCGAAAGCACGCCTCGGACGCTGTGGGCAAGGAATGCGCGAACGCATCCGATCGCGATGCATTCAACTGCTGGATGAATTTCGCGGCGTCCGCGACGTGTCCTGCCGTCAATTCATCCTTCGAAATCGGCAGGCCCTCGATAAACTCGAACAGTGCGGCGTGGCAAGGGTGGTCCACGGCGAGCGGTCGAGGCATGCAGGTCAGCCCCAACGTGGCGGCGAATTCGCTAAATGCAAATTCGGTGCGGCAGCGGTCGCGCGGGTCGTCGGGGTGGTGAAAGTACAACTTCAACAACACGACGCAGCCGTCATGCGAAACACGGTAGGCCCGATTGTTAGCGCCACCGGTCAGCGTCTGAACATCGGCACACTTCGGGAACCCGGCTTGTTCGAGCAGTTGCCACACGTCCGCGTCGAATGCCGTTTCGGATGCCTGTTTGGGAACTGAGTCATTCGCGTGCGGCATGTTCGGCTCAGAACGGGACGGGCAACAGAAATGCGTGGTGAAAGAACAGTTCGGCTCGGCCCTGAGTCCCGACGAACTGAGTCAGGAACAGCAACACCACATACACCAACAACAACGGCAGCATGATCGTCCGCGAAAGCCAGCGGCTGCCGAACCACGCGTTCTGTTGCTTCCGCACGGCTCGACCATACGCCCAACCCGTGACGATCCGACCGGGGTAAATCGTAGCGATGAAGACTAGCGTCCCCAACCAGCGTGCGTCCGACGAATAGTCGAAGGCCTTCAGCAAGTACGGCGGCACGGCCATCACGAAGACCACGAACACCGCCACCAGCCATGCGATCGGAGCCCGGCAGAACAATTGCCGGACGGCTCGCAATTCAAACATCGCGCTCAGCCGGTCCTCGACCGCAAATCGCGCTTGCAGGAACGGCACCCAGGCGAACGTGATCAGCAGAAGTAGTCCGCCGAGGATCGTGATCAGCACTTGGGGTCCGCCCGACGTGCGGACTGCGGCAAACAGCGCGGTGGGAATCACCAGCCAGGCAAACGCACCGACAAAGCCTCGCAAGCCCAGCATGAAGTGGTGCTTCAATCGCAGCGCGGTCATGAAGCCGATCAAGTGTCGTTCGGCTCGTTCAAAGTATCCGCCGCCGCGAATCTGACCGATCATCCAACGCACATTCTTGATCGGCCGAATGAAACAGCCGAACGTGCCGCCGCGAGCCAACCCCAAACACAAATGCGTGGCGATCAACGTGCTGACGAGAAACGTAACCACCGGCAGCGACGCGGCTGAACCGCCTGCGGGATCGATGAGTTGCGCGTCGGCGGCATGACTGCCCAAGAGCCACACGGGCAACATCCACACGCCAATCCCGACGGCGATCATCCCGATCCTCGGAGCCAACGCGATCAATGGGAAGCCGTGCCGAATCTTGCCGGTGCGGATGACTCGTGCTTGAGCTTCCAACAAAAAGCCGAGCGCCAATAGATTGACGATCGGGATTGCCGCGACAATCGCCAGCAGTAGCAACAGGCTCATCACGCCGAAGCCGTTGCGAATCAGCCAGCCAAGCATTTGCAATGGATGACGTAACGGATTCGGAAACGGCTGCATCACACCGAACGCGTCGGAACTCACGAAATCCGTCAACTCCAGCGAGTCCCCGAACGCTTCGATTTCCAGCGGTTCGTCGATGAATTCGTCAATCGCAAGGGCATCGGATGGACGCAGCCACGGCGGCGGTGGCGGGATGGGATCGGCTGGCGAATCGGATTGGGGAGGTGGAGTATCCAAAGTTGATCGCGATCTTTGCTCGACGGGTGTACGTCCAATGGTCCAAGAGTTGTGAGCCGTAACGCGTAAGCGGTCGGGCATCGAGCCGTGCCCGAGGCCTTAC
>JAQBZS010001099.1 GCA_027622115.1 Planctomycetota bacterium
GGTTCAAAGTTCAATGCTCTCGGCCAAAGTCGTCCTTTGTTCTAACGCTTTGACCCGCGAGCATTGAACTTGAACCACCCGACCCCTTCCCCCTCTCCGAGTTTCAAACCTGCTTGAACTGTTTCCCGTGAACCCGAGATCTTCAACACGGCAACCCTTTGCTGCCCGCGTGATTTCCGCGTGCTTGCCTGTCGCAGTGATGGCATGACATAATCACGGCCCGCTCGACGATGACCCATCTCCACATCTCTGTTGTCTCATCCCAACGACCAAACGCCGGAATCCGCGAATCGCCTCTTCGCAGGCGCATTGCCACATCCTTTTCGGCGTCTGATTTTCCCTTCCAACCGCGACGCGGAATCCCCGTTTCTTGAGTGTGAAAACCGGTATGACTATCCCCACGAATCCCAGCGGATTCGATCCAGAAGAACTGGACGAGTGGTTCGACTCGCTCGACGACCTCTTGCATCGCCACGGCCGGCAGGACGTGCAGCATCTGTTGACGCTCTTGCAAGAGCGAGCCTATCAGCTCGGCGTCCATATGCCGTTCACGGCCAATACGCCGTACATCAACACGATTCCGCTGCAAGATCAGGCTCAGCATCCCGGCAATCGAGATATCGAACGCCGCAACAAGAGCATCATCCGTTGGAATGCCATGGCGATGGTGGTGCGGGCCAATCGAGACTTTCACGGGCTCGGGGGACATATCTCGACCTATGCGTCCTGTGCCACGCTGTACGAAGTCGGCTTCAACCACTTCTTCCACGCCCGAACGGCGGACCACACCGGCGACTTGGTGTATTTTCAGGGCCACGCCTCGCCCGGCATCTACGCGAGAGCCTTCATGGAAGGCCGGCTCACCGAACAACACCTGCTCAACTTTCGTCGCGAACTGCAGCCGACCGGTGGGCTGTCGTCATATCCGCATCCGTGGTTGATGCCGGACTTCTGGCAGTTCCCAACCGTGTCGATGGGACTCGGGCCAATCACCGCGATCTATCACGCCCGCTTCTTGCGCTACCTCGAACATCGCGGGCTGCTGGATACATCCAAGTCCAAAGTATGGGCGTTTCTCGGCGACGGTGAAGTCGATGAACCGGAAACGCTCGGAGCGATCACGCTGGCGTCTCGCGAAAACCTGGACAATCTGATTTTCGTCGTGAACTGCAACCTGCAACGTCTGGACGGCCCTGTCCGAGGCAACGGCAAGATCATTCAGGAACTTGAAGCCGCATTTCGCGGTGCCGGGTGGAACGTCATCAAGGTGATCTGGGGCTCGACGTGGGATCCGATCTTGGCCAACGATGAGAACGGAGCGCTCGTGCGACGCATGGGCGAGGTTGTCGACGGCCAATTCCAGAAGTACTCGACGTCGTCCGGGGAATACATTCGCGAACACTTCTTCAACACGCCGGAACTCAAGAAACTCGTGGAGCACCTCTCGGACGCCCAGCTCAAGAAGTTGCGGCGCGGCGGCCACGATCCGGACAAGGTCTACGCGGCATACAAGGCGGCGACCGAGCAAACCGGAGCGCCGACGGTCATTCTGGCCAAGACGATTAAAGGCTACGGATTGGGCGAGGCTGGAGAAGGCCGCAACGTGGCCCACAACGTGAAGAAGGCCAACGAACAGGAACTTCGCGAATTCCGCGGTCGCTTCGGCATCCCGATCAGTGACGAGGACGTCGAGGACATCGACTTTTACAAGCCGTCCGACGAAGACTTCGAGATGCAGTACTTGCAGGAACGTCGCCGCAAGTTGGGCGGCTACTTGCCGGCCCGAAACCCGGTGCATGAAGATCTCGACATCCCCACGCTTGAAGAATGCTTGGCGTTTTATTCCAAACGAGTCGCCGGTCGTGAAGCTTCGACGACGGGTGTGTTCGGGCGATTTTTGGGCGACGTGTTGTTACGGAAAGAGTCCCTCAGCAATCGTGTCGTGCCGATCATTCCCGACGAAGCCAGGACGTTTGGGATGGAAGGCCTGTTCAAACAGCGCGGGATTTACGCCAGCAAGGGCCAACTCTACGAACCCGTCGACCGCGACCAACTGATGTACTACCGCGAGGCTCGGGACGGCCAGATTCTGGAAGAGGGCATCAACGAGGCGGGTGCTTTGTCGTCGTTCATCGCGGCGGGGACGGCGTATTCGAATCAACATGATTCCGATGTATATCTTCTATTCGATGTTCGGCTTTCAGCGAGTCGGCGACTTGATCTGGGCGGCGGCGGATTCGCGGGCAAAGGGATTCTTGCTCGGCGGCACATCCGGTCGCACCACGCTCAACGGCGAAGGCTTGCAGCACGAAGACGGGCACAGTCAGTTGGTGGCCACCACCGTCCCGAATTGCGTCGCCTATGACCCGGCGTATGGGTACGAGTTGATCACGATCCTGCAAGACGGCATGCGACGGATGTACGTCGAAGACGAGCCGCTGATCTATTACATCAGCGTCTACAACGAAGATTATGAGATGCCGGATGTCGTCGACGGCAGCCGAGAGGGCATCCTCAAAGGCATGTATCGCCTGAACAGCACCGAGTCCACGGAAGACCGAGTCAAGTTGCGACCACAGCTTTTCGGGAGTGGTCCGATCTTGAACGAGGTCTTGCGGGCTCAACAGTTGCTGGCGGAGAAGTACGGCGTCGGCACGGATGTGTGGAGTGTGACGAGCTATTCCGAGTTGGCTCGCGAAGCCCGATCGATTCAACGATGGAACGACCTGCATCCCGCCGAACCGCAAAAGAAGAGCTATCTGGAGTCGGTGTTGGACGGAGTCAACGGGCCGTTCATTTCGTCGAGTGACAACGTTCGGCTTGTGGCGGACCAGATTCGCGAGTGGATACCGAGCGGCGAATACACGGAGTTGGGCAC
>JAQBZS010001100.1 GCA_027622115.1 Planctomycetota bacterium
CTGATCACCTCGGTGGCTCATCGAGTTCCTCCTACATCCCTTGGTGTGAAATCATGCGTGAGCCGCGGTCGGCTGTCCGCAACAAGGCGAATTCTCGTTCATGGTGCAACGTCGAGGTCCATGCCTCGCCAGCTCACGCCGAGAATTCGCTCGGCATTCTAATGCTGATAATTCCGATCACAACTTACTTATGCGTTTTTCCGATGGTCGCGATTGTCGGGATGGGCGACCCGCTCCGAATCAAGCGAATTCCCTCAATTTGCGCAACTGCAGCGTCCAACTTTGCCGTGATTCAACAACGGACTCGCAGCACGTGCGAAAGCAATCAGGCGTCGATACTGTTCGGCACGGCAGCCGACGCATGTTACGAGCAATCGATTGACAAATGCTGCCGATGAGCCGAGAACGGAATTGCAGATCCGCCACGTGATGCGCGGATTTCGGCTGCGCCCGCCTTTCGATGGAATTGGAATGCGGCCAACGTGCGGGAAATGGGTTTCAACGCAACCGACACATCGACTTGACTCTCAACTGGAAACTGAAAGATGCCAACACGCTCATTTCTCTGGATCCGTCGATTTCAACGTTTTGGACTCGGCATGATTTCACTGTTTGGGCTGAGCATTCTCAGCGTGACCGCCGCTTCCGCCCAAGAAAAAGCGGCCACCAAGCAGCCGGCTAAGCTGACGATTCTCGTCCCGCAGGAGGACGCCACGCTGTATTTCTTCGATAAGCCGAGCGTGGTCACCGGTGCCGAGCGAACGTACGCGACGACGGATCTGGAGCCGGGAGAAAAGTACTATTTCAAACTGAAGGTTTTCTGGGAGCCGAACAACTACACAAAGATCACGCGGTTTCGCCGCATCGAAGTCAAAGCGGGCGGCACTTACACGGTTGACTTTCGTAAAGCCGACGCGGATTCGCCGGATGACGTGGTCGTGCGATACGTGCCCACACCGGACGAAGTGGTTGCGGCGATGCTGAAACTCGCCAACGTCGGCAAAGGCGATGTCGTGTTTGATCTCGGCTGTGGCGACGGTCGAATCGTGATCGACGCCGTGCGAAAGTCAGGTGCCAAGAGCGGCGTGGGCGTGGACATCGATCCGCAACGCATCAAGGAATCCCGAGCCAACGCGGAAGCGGCACAAGTCTCGGCCAAAGTGAAGTTCCGCGAAGGAGACGTGTTGGCCGCGATTGACGATCTCGCCGATGCCAGCGTGGTCATGCTCTACATGGGAGACTTCATCAACAATCGACTAAGACCTCGGATGCGAACGCAGCTCAAACCGGGGTCGCGAGTGGTGTCGCACCGGTTCCTGATGGGCGACTGGAAGCCGGACAAAACCATCACCGTCAAAGATGCCGAAGGAACCGACTATCAACTGCATTTGTGGAATATCGACGCATCGACGAAGGATCTCGAAAAAGTGAAAACCGAGGATACGCCACGGAAGTCGAAACCATAGAGTTTCGGCAAGCGATCTCGGCACACTCACGGCGTGGTCCCGCCTTGCAGCACTTTCCACTCGTGATCTCGTAGCGGTTTTGACGACACGGCGATTTCAACTTGCAACGGCTGCGGAGAAGTCAGGCCGCCCCAGGAATACCCCTGGACCTTGTCGACTCGAATGTGGTGTCCGAACCCCCAGCCCAGATGGCCGGTGAATCCCTGATCCCAAACACTGACCAGCCCCTGCGTGTTTCGCGGCGCGGGGAATTTGACCGCCTTGTCCACAAGATACATCCCGAGATGCACGGCGTTGTGGTCTTGAACCTTTAAGCCGTTCCAACCGACTCCATCCATATCGGATTGTCGCACCAAGCGATCCTTGGTCATTTTGCAAATCACCGGCGGTGTTTTGTCCCCACTCTTGGCGGAAATCACCCGCATCCGCAGGTACTTGAGATCGATTGGGGCGTCCGTCGCGGGACGAGCAAACTTGAATGGGCCTCGTGATCGCGTATTCCACAACGATGGATTCGGCGAACTGAACAGCACGATCCAACGCTCGGCTTCATAGCCGACGCCTTCTTCGATTTGATTGCTCAGCAGTGTGACAAGATCCTCGTTTTGCTCGCGTTTGAAAGCCGCCACGGCACGCGTGTATGCCTTCAGTAGGTTCTGGTCGGCTCGATTGATCTCACTCTGAAACGACACGAGCTTTGAACGCAACGTGTTGGACACAGTTCGCACGGCATCATGCTCTTCAAACTCCTTGCGGGCGGCGGCCAGCTTTTCGATGCCGTCGGCGTCTCCTTTGGCTCCAAGTTCTTGCAGCGAAGCGTCGATGGATTGCAGCACCTTTTGACGAGCCGTCGCGACCGCAGCCTGGTGGTCGGACTTCGCCGTTTCAAGCTGAGCAACGACCGGATTGTCGGACGGTAATTCCGTGGGCGTGGCGGTCGCGGTCGTCGGCGAATTCACTCGCAAGGAAAACGGCGTAATGGATTCCAACGGCGCGTCCGAGACCGCGATTTCGAACACGGTTGGCCCGAGCGATTGACCGTTCCAAGTGAAGCCCTGCGGCGAATTCCAGCGATTGTCCGTGTGGCCGAAGCCCCAGCCGGCATAGCCGCGAGAGAAACTACCCGAACTGACAAACACCGAACCTTGAGGAGCGTCACGAATCTCCTCGTCCGTGCGGAAAACGCCCAATCGCTTTGATTTCCAAAAGTCAGAATTCTTCGCCATCCAACCGATCTTCGCGGCGGTATCCGTGTGCTCGTCGGTGAGCCAAGCTTTAGTCATGGCGATGACCACCGTGGCTCCGTTGTCCATTCGCCGCAGTCGCAACGAACGCACGCTGTCCGGAATCGACGACAGGTTCAGCGACAGGTGATCTCCGTCGCTCGTGCCGATATTCCAGCGGCCG
>JAQBZS010001101.1 GCA_027622115.1 Planctomycetota bacterium
GGTCTATGGTGCCGTCCGCAGGGACAATCAGACGGAGTCCGACGAACTGCTGCGCATGTTCGATTTTCCCAACCCGCGAATCAGCAGCAGCGGTCGATCGTCAACCACAACACCGCAACAACAGCTCTTCTCGCTGAACAGCAGGTTCGTGATCGAACGCGCCCGCGCGCTGGCCGCACGCGTGACTCCTCTTCCGGGAGACAAGCTTGATGCCGCCGGGATTGGCCGTGTCTTCCTCCTGGTGTTGAGTCGCGAACCCTCGAGTGAGGAACTCACGCTTGCCGAATCATTCTTCAACGCCGATGCTGCGGTAGAGTCCGCCGGTGCGCTGTCACGCTGCGAACAATTCTGCCAGGTCCTGATGAATTCAAACGAGGCTCTGCATCGGCCATAGTCCTGCCAGATCCAGGACGCGAGATCCGCAGCACCCCTGATTGCACGAACCTGACCAATCGATCCGCATTACAATCGTACGACAATTCCGGATGAGCCAGACCATGCCGCCAACCTCCGTTCGTTCACGTCGCGATTTCCTGGCACGCTTTGGAGGCGGTACGGGGCTCCTGGGCCTGGGCGCGCTGCTGGCGGAACAGACGTCAGCACCATCAGCCCGGGGGGAGCGCATCGGGTCCGAGAGTTCAAACCGCGAGTCAAAGATTCCGCATTTCGCTCCCCGAGCAAAGCGAATGATTCACCTGCTGATGAACGGCGGCCCCTCGCATCTCGACACGTTCGACTACAAGCCTCTGCTGGAGAAGTACGAGGGCCAGCGTCCGGCTGCCGTTGATCTGCGAACTCAGCGAACGACGACCGGGATTCTGAAATCGCCTTTTAAGTTCGCGCGACACGGCCAGTCCGGACAATGGGTCAGCGAGCTGTTTCCGCATGTGGCACGACATGTCGATGAGCTCTGCGTCATCCACTCGATGTATACCGACATTCCCGAGCACGTTTCGGGACTGCTGATGATGGACATCGGGGCGAATCAGCCGAACCGACCCAGCATGGGTTCGTGGATCACCTATGGGCTCGGAACGGAGAATCACGACCTGCCGGGCTTTGTCGTGCTGTGTCATCGTGGTCATCCGCGGCCGGGACCGACCGGATGGGACAGCAGCTTTCTACCCGGTGCGTGCTCCGGCACTTTTGTTGACACCTACAACATGGAACCTGGCAAGGTGCTTCGCGACCTGCGCAACCCGCATCTCTCGCGGCCGCAGCAACAACGGCAACTCGAATTACTTCAGCGGTTCAACCGGTTGCAATTCGAGCAAACCGAACGGGACCGGGCCCTGGATGCACGAATCGAGTCGCTCGAACTGGCGTTTCGCATGCAGTTCGCCGCGCCCGAGGCATTCGACATTGCGCAGGAATCTCGCGCGACACTTGACGCTTACGGCATCGGACCGAAGCCGACATACTTCGAGGCGGGATCTCGCAAGTGCGGCGGCTTCGCCGAAGGAGCGCTGATTGCGCGGCGGTTGTCCGAGCGTGGCGTGCGCATCGTGCAACTCGCGTTTGCTCCGGACATCCCGTGGGACGATCACACCGATATCCACGATCACCGACCAAAGGCGTTTGAATGCGATCGGGCGATCGCAGCCCTGCTGGACGACTTGAAGTCGCGCGGATTGCTCGACGAGACACTGGTGCTGTGGGGAGGCGAGTTCGGGCGCACACCCACCACCGACATCAGCGCCAACAAGCCTGGACGCGACCATAATCACTATGGCTTCACCGTATGGCTCGCCGGCGGCGGAGTCAAAGGCGGCTTCACTCACGGCGCGACCGATGAGTTCGGGATGCGAGCTGTGGAGGATCGCATGCACGTGCACGACCTGCACGCAACCATTTTGCACCTCATGGGCCTCGACCACCGGCGGCTGACCTTCCGCCACTCCGGCCGCGACTTCCGGCTGACCGACGTCGAAGGTAACGTGGTGCACGACCTCATTGCCTGAGATTTAGCAACCCGGTTGGCATCCAGCAACCGGCCAGGTGACGGACGTTGTTTCTGTCAAAAGGAGAGGTATGGAATGACGTTGCCACGATCTGCCGCCGGATTGGTACTGCTGATCTGTTTCGCAATTCTCCCCGCTGATGCTCAGGATCAAGACCAGGTCCATAACTTAGACTTAGTCGGGTTTACCGAATTGCGTACCGATCTTCCCGGCGGTCGACATGACAATGTCCGCACGATGCGCGCGGTTGTTGTGCGGGCAGATGGGACTGGGTGCCGCGTGCTCGCCGAGGAACTCGTCGATGAACCGGATACCTGGACGCAGTTTGCCGGATGGTCGCCGGATGGAAAGACGGCAGTGATCAATCGAGGTTGGCAGGATCCCGAAAACGCGAAATGGGAAGAGGAGCATAAACAGTTTCGTATGGAACCTGGCAAGTGGCTGCTCGATTCATACTTGCTTGACATCGGCACGGGGAAACTGACCAACGTTACCGCAGTGGAACGTGTCAGTCACTATAACGCTGCGACATTCGATCCTGATGGAAAGAAACTGCTGATGACTTCATTGATCGGCAGCGTTTCCAAGCCGTTCATGATGGACCTTGACGGTCGAAACAAGCAGGACGTTTCCGGCGGCACCAACGGTTTCACCTATGGCTTCAGCGCATCCCCGGACGGACAATTGATCAGCTACCACGAAGGGTATCAGGTATACATTGCCAACGCGGACGGATCGGGCAAAAAACACATCAAGACCGGCAACCCCTTCGATTTCGCTCCGCGTTGGTCCGCCGACGGTCAGTACTTGATGTTTGTCAGCGGCGCGCACGGCCACAGCAATCCGTATGTGGTTCGTCGAGACGGGACGGGATTGCGAAAGCTGGTTGACTTGGGCGGATATCAGG
>JAQBZS010001102.1 GCA_027622115.1 Planctomycetota bacterium
TTCAACACCATGCCGAATGCACCGCCTTCGGCCAGCGAGGCATCGTCAAGCGTCGGCAGGTTGAGGAACAGCGGTTGCTCGATGATCGGCGTCACGCTCCGAAAGTCGTGGCCTGCATCGATCAAGTCCGTTAGCGACCCGACCGACTTCCAGCGCCGAGTCCCCGTATACAACACGAGCGGCAGCACGGGACTGAGTCGCACGCCCGTCAACGAGTTGTGAGTCTTCGCCCACTGCCGGAGTTGGTGATTGAAGATTTGCAGCATGTAGTCCGTCAACCGTAGCGGCATCAGCGGTTCGGGTTGCGATTGATGTTCGATCAAAATATAGAGCACCAGTTTCTTCCGCAGTCGGCGACCGTCGCGACCCAATAGCGGGACTTGGAAGACCATGTCCGATTCGACATGCCGAAAGTCTCGCCGCACGTAAGTCGTCTTGTCTTGGACCAGTTGCGAAAAGTCGACTCGCGCCGCCCAATCTCGGCTGACGATCTCCAATGTCTCACGCACGTTTTGAGAATGTTCGAGCATCATCTTGACGCCGTTTTCCTTGAAGTTGCGAACGAGATTCCTGATGCGTCGGCGTTGGACCAAGGCGACATCTCCCTAGAACGGCGACAAGGCGTCGATCAGTTTCATGCCCCAACGCCACTTCGATGTCGAATAGACCTTGCCCATCTGACGCTTGCGGATCAGCAAGTCCGCGATGTTCTCACTCGTGGCCGTGCGATTCGGCAACACGTCCTTTGAACTCAGAATGCCGGACAATTCGTAAACCCACATCTCGTCGTCCGTTTGGATTCGCTTGCGGGCAATCAGCACCAGGTTGCCGTTCGGATATACGTTGGCGACGGTCGCCGCGATGCGGTACTTGATGGATTCTCGCTCCTGCGATTGGCCCTTCGTCTGGGCTCGCTCTTGAATGGCTGAATCAATCGCCGGCTGATTTGCGGCCGCTCCCACCAGATTCCCGCGATCGTTCAACCGGACGAATTCCTTAAGGTCCACCGTGAACGTGTTGTTGCGTTGCCGGTTGAACTGCGAGTCCACGGTCACTTCGGACTTTTCATCGACCAAGATCGTGATGATGTCCTGCTCCTTGACTTCCCGAGGATCGGGAACGTCGATGAAAGTCCACGAACGATCCTGGATATGTCGTGACTGCCGGTTTTCGTCGAAGAAGTTCCGTTTCCAGTTCGGCTGTCGCGGAACCACTCGCGCTTGCGGTTTCCAACCGTCACGGGCCGCAGGTGCCGTACCGATGTTGCGCCGCATCATGGGCTGATACTGCAACACGTTTTGTCCGTTGCTCATGCGGTTTTGTGGGACGGCTTGATCAGCCACGAACAGCATTCCCATAGCCGACAAGATCCCAAGTGTGACAATGAGCTTCATCGTGTCCCCCGTGCCGACGGATTGGAGACGCGTTGTATGGCCACGCCCGTCTGGTTCGTTTGCGACTGACGAGCGGTTGTCGTGGCATCTCCGGTGATTGAAGTGCCGACTTCGACTTCCCGCAATGCGACCACGCGACCGAAGACTCGTTCCTGTCCGCGTGGCAGCGACGACAGCGTCACGGAATCGCCCAATGCTCCGGACGTCACCGCTTTCATCTGGCGTTGCACGACAATCCCACCGATCCGAGTTCTGACGGTGACCACTTCGCCGGTTCGAACCAACGGCACCGCCTTCACCGCGCCGGCCGAAACGGTTTCGTTGGGTCGCAGATTGCGTCGAGTCTGTTTGCCCACGATCTCGTCGATTCGTCCCAAGCCTGGCTTGCCTTGCACAGCCGGAATCTGAACCAAATCGGAAGCTTGCAGGATCTCTCCGCGAGTCATCGCGTGCCTCGCAGCCCAAACCAGCGGCTGCGAATGAAGTCGGTATCGGATATTGACCACGTGTTGTTTCTCGTCGCGGTCAAAAACAGCGATCGATGTGGTTTGGAAATCCGCAGTCAGAATGGGTCGTGTCTTGCGAACATCGAACCCGGTGATTTTGCCGGCTTGCACCAACGCCACATCCTGCGAGTCGACTGCGGCATCCACGGTGACGGGACCGAGTTGCGGCGCGATGCTTTGAATGTGTCGCGCAATCGCATCGCTCACGAGCTTCTCCGCACGTCGCTGGTCGTAACCGTTGACGGGCCGACTGACTCGATACGCGGGGCGTTTCTCAGGTTGGCTTGTCGTTGCTGCGGTCGGGCCGGACACCGTCACAATATTGGCACCACCGAATGCGGTCGTCGCGAGCGAAACGCCGTGAGCCTGCAATCGCGAGCGGATCTGGTCGAACGTCAGTCGCTGAGTCCGACCGGCCTCGGGAGCCGGCGCGATAAGGATGTCTCGGAGTCGCGCCACGTAGCCCGGATTGGGATCGGTGACGTCCGCGATATCGCCGAGCTTGATCACGGCCGCATCGACTTGGGCCGTCGGCTTGAAGCGAATGATGGCCGCGTGCGTGGATTCGGCCACCAGCAGACTCGCCAAACACACCAGCGCAAACCGTCGTGCATTTGATATTCGTAGCATTTCATGACCTCTTGAGTCGGACGGAATTCGCTGTCCGACGTCCCACACGGAAGTGGCCACGCTCGCCAGAGCGTGGATGTTCACGTTGCTCGGCCACGCTCTGGCGAGCGTGCATTTTTTCACGTTGCTCGACCACGCTCTGGCGAGCGTGGCTACGGATGGATCGTTCCACTTCGATTAGAATCGACGCAAGTTCGCGATGAGTTGCAGTGTCTGATCCGACGCCTGCACGACTTGGCTGTTTAGCTCCACGTTTCGTTGAGTCTTGATGAGATCCACCAGTTCACGGACCGGCTCGACATTCGACGATTCCAGCATGCTCTGCCGCA